>CAMPYB010000005.1 GCA_946998115.1 uncultured Actinomyces sp.
TCTATAGAAGCAACATTTTCAGGCAAAGCATCTTCAATAAATTCTATTGACGGTGTAAGCCTTATACCAAGCGCAGCACCAACACGTGAACGTATAAGTCCTTTGGCTGACATTAATGCTTTAGCAGTAAGTTTGCGTTCTTTATCACTACCTAAAACAGTATAAAAAATACTAGCGTGTTGTAAATCGTTTGTGACTCTTACATCTGTTATCGTAACAAATCCCAAACGTGGATCTTTAATTTTAGATTCAAGCATAAGAGCAACAGTTTGTTTTATACGATCAGCGATTTTTCGCACACGTGGATTATTTTTAGGCACCTTTATCTCCAAATTCTATGATTCATATAACTTTTATCATACAAAACTGATTATTTATTGTGCGCTAAACCATTTCATACTTAGATATAACGCACAAATTAGTCATACAACAGTTTATAGCGTTCTAGAATTAGTCGCGTTTTTTCTCAACTAATTCCCATGTCTCTATAATGTCGCCTTCACGTATATCTTTATATCCGAGAGATATACCACATTCAAATCCATCTCGTACTTCAGTAACATCATCCTTTTCACGACGCAAAGACTGTATCTCAAGATTATCGGACACAACTACACCATCGCGAACAAGCCTTGCTTTTGTACCACGTTTAATTGTACCTGAACGTATAATACAACCAGCAATATTACCAAATTTAGATGATTTGAAAACTTGTAGTATTTGTGCAGTACCTAATTGAACTTCTTCATAAATAGGTTTCAACATACCTTTCAAAGCTTTTTCAATATCTTCTATGGCGGCATAAATGACTGAATAATATTTAATTTCTACACCTTCGCGTTCAGCCAAATCACCAACTCTTTCAGCAGGCCTGACGTTAAAACCGACGATTATAGCATTATCCACTGTTGCGAGGTTCACATCGTTTTGCGTAATAGCACCTACACCACGATGAATAATATTAAGTTGCACTTCTTCGCCAACATCAATTTTGAGTAGAGAATCTTCCAACGCTTCTACAGCACCAGATACATCACCTTTTATAATTAGGTTCAAATTATCTACTTTTCCAGCTTTCAATGCTTCATCAAAATCTTCCAAAGTTACACGCTTGCGACGTTTAGCTAACTGTGCAGCTCTGCCTGCAGCTTGTCTTTTATCAGCAATTTGTCTTGCCGTGCGATCATCTTCAGTTACGATGAAATTATCTCCAGCTCTAGGTATTGATGTTAATCCTAAAATTTGAACAGGCCTTGAAGGTGTTGCTTCTTTTACATGCTGACCATATTCATCGAACATTGCACGTACACGACCATATGCTGTGCCTACTACAATCGAGTCACCGACTCTTAATGTTCCTCTTTGTACTAGAGCAGTTGCTACCGCACCACGTCCTTTATCAAGGTTAGCTTCAATTGCTACTCCTCTAGCGCTAGTGTCTGGATTTGCAGTAAGATCAAGTGTTGCATCAGCTGTTAGTAGTACAGCCTCCAACAAGTCATTTATACCTTTACGCTGTTTTGCTGATACATCTACGAACATTACATCGCCACCGTATTCTTCAGCTACTAAATTATACTCAGTTAGTTGAGCACGTATTTTTTCAGGATTTGCTTCTGGCTTATCAACTTTGTTAACTGCTACAACAATTGGCACACCAGCAGCTTGTGAATGGTTGATAGCTTCCACAGTCTGTGGCATTACACCGTCATCTGCAGCAACTACCAGTATAGCTATATCTGTAACTTGCGCACCTCTTGCACGCATTGCTGTAAAGGCTTCGTGTCCTGGCGTGTCAATAAATGTTATTGGACGGCTTTGACCTTCATGATCAAAGTGTATCTGATATGCACCTATATGCTGTGTTATGCCCCCGGCTTCATCTGCTACAACATCGGTATATCTTATAGCATCCAACAATTTAGTTTTACCGTGGTCAACGTGTCCCATAACTGTAACAACTGGTGGACGTTTACGTAAATGTTCTGTATCTAATATTTCTTCAGCTTCCAAATCGATGTCAAATTCGCTCAAAAGCTGTTTGTCTTCATCTTCTGGTGAAATTATCTTTACAACATAACCCAATTCTTCGCCAAGCATTTCTAGAGTGTCTTGGTCAATTGACTGTGTAGCAGTAACCATCTCACCTAAATGGAAGAGTATTGTTATTAATGCAGCTGGGTTTACATTAATTTTTTCAGCAAACTCTGCTAATGTAGCGCCTTGACGCAAACGAATTTGTGTAGTTCCATCACCTTTAGGCACTGATACTCCGCCTATTACTGGCGCTATCTGTTGCTCGACTTCTTGCTTCTTTGCACGTTTAGCTTTACGTTTTGCAGATTTTCCATTTCCTCTACCGAAAGCTCCTTGCGTGTTGCCTCGACCTGCACTTCCACTGTTCGGGAATGAGCTTGCAAGTCCTCTAGGCTGCTCATATGAATTAGAAGACGACCTTGATTTTCCTGAACGCGAACGTGAATTATTTTTAGCTGCACGCGCTGTGGCGACTTGTTTTTCAGCTATTTCGTTATTTACGCTTGCATTAGAAATTGTACGTTCTTTTTTCTTAAATTGATTTTTAGTGCCTTGATTATTTTTTTGATTCCTATCAGTTTTTCTATTATCACCTTTATTTTTAGCGTTTTGCTCTTTTTTAGGCGCACCTGGTTTAGGCATACCTTGCATTGATGCAAAAGGATTATTTCCAGGTCTAGCACCAGGTTTACCCATAGGTTTAGGCATACTTGGCTTAGGCATATCTAAAGGCCTATTTGATTTAGTATTTTTATTGCTAGTTTTTTGAACTGTAGGTTTTTTAAATTCAGGCTTGTTTTTCGACACTTCCGCATTATGTTTAACTTTTTTATTTTCAACTTTAATATCAGTCGATTTTTTAGCAGCATCTTTAGGCTTAGAAGCTTTTTGTGTTGAAACTTTCTTATCTTTTATCTCAGCATTTTCAGCTTTTTTAACAGCTGTTTTTTGTTTTGCAACATTCTCATTTTGACTAGAATTATTAGCTGAATCCGCTTTTTTATTTTCACTATCAGTTTTGCGATTTTTTTGCACATTAGCGCTTTTAGCTTTATCTTTGTTTTGCTTAGGTGGCATAAGTTTACGTATTTTATTCGCAACTGGTGCTTCTATTGTAGATGAAGCAGTCTTGACAAATTCACCTTGTGCTTTAAGTACTTCTAATACTTCCTTGCTCTCATACCCGAGCTCTTTTGCCAGCTCGTGGACGCGCATTTTACCCACTTTTCTCCTGTCTGAGTTTCATCCTCAAAACAGGACGAAACTTCTATATGCTCTCGTAGCTCATTTCTGACTACTCATCGGGTGGCCATCGGCTTTCTCCCGTTTCTGTCACTACGGCATTCACACGGTGTGAATCCTGATATACACATTAGACGTCTTTTATTTTAAAAGCACGTCGTATGTTTGTTTTATTGAATGCTTTTTTCATGCAATTCGGGTTTTCATGAACCCACATTCCACGACCTTGCATAGCTTTATTTCTATCTTCAATCAGTGTTTTTTCGCACGATAAAACATATCTCAAAAGAATTTCCCTTTTATCCTTTTGGTGACATCCTCGACAAGTACGAATATGTTCAGTCACTTGAACACACCTTACCTACTCTAATCACAAACAATAATTATATCTCATATTTAACTATTTTGGTATTTATAAGAGTATTTTGAATCAGATATATTCTTCTTGAACGCTATCTTTTTGCTGTTCATGAGATGTTTGAATTTGTCCAGTTTGTTCAACATCGGAAGTTATATCAATCTTCCAACCTGTAAGTCTAGCAGCTAATCGGACATTTTGCGCTTGTTTACCTATAGCTAATGATAGTTGAAAATCTGGTACTATAACCTTTGCTCTGCGCTCTTGTTCATCTTCAATAAGAACTGACGAGACTCTCGCCGGCGCTAACGCGTTAGCTATATATTTTGCATCATCATGCGAATAATCTATAATATCTATTTTTTCACCTTGTAAATGCTTTATTACACTATTTATTCTATTGCTCATAGGACCTATACATGTTCCCGTAGCATTTATTTTCGGTGCTGTAGCTTTCACAGCCACCTTTGTTCTATATCCAGCTTCCCTAGCTATTGACACTATTTCAACAAGACCTTCTTGAATATCTGGCACTTCTAATTTAAAAATTTCTCTAACTAGTTCAGGATGTGTTCGCGATAATATTATTCTAGGACCTTTATGCCCTCTCATAACATCAACTACGTAAGCTTGTATTCTATCGCCATGCTTATATTTTTCAGACGGCACTTGTTCTTGTGGAGGAATTACAGCTTCTACGTCCCCAATATTTACTAGTATATTAGGGTTATTTTCCCCGCTTTGCTGAATTATACCAGTAATCAAAGACCCCTTTTTATATTTATACGTTTCAATGATTTTATTGTCAAAATTCTCGTATATCTTTTGTTTTATTATTGTTTTTATTGTGGGCATCACAAATCGATCAAAATTTGTTGGTGTATCATCGAATTCTTCTATTATTTCGCCATCATCATTTTTCACACAAGCTATAATCTTAAGTTGCCCTGTTGTCATATCTATATCAACTTTTGCATTTTCCATTGCTCCAGGTTGTTTTAAATACAGTTTAAGCACTTCTTCTTTGATAATTTTAAATAATTCTTCAATATTTACTTTTTCTTCAACTTTAGCGCTTCTCAGAGCTTGTATGTCTATTTCCACGTGTTTCCTTACCTGTTTTTGTTTTTAGTCAACTTAAAAAATTATTATTGTTTCAGCGTTTTCTATTTCATTTATAGGATATTCTTGTTCAGATATTACAACTTTTTCTTCATCAATTATTTCTTCAACTTTTCCTTGAATACTTTTACCTTTATACATAAATTTTATATGCAAGCCTACTGATCTTTTCCACAGCCTTAATGTATTAACTTTTCTTTGCACACCAGGCGTACTAACTTCTAGAGTATAAGCTTGTGATATCGGTTGTTTTTCATCTAGAAGTTTAGATATTTTTCTGGAAATATAAGCAATCTTATCAGAGGACACGCCACCAGGAGTATCTATTAAATCAACTGTGATTTTCAGCAACACTCTTTTACCAGTTTTAGTAAGCGCGACTTTTTCTAGAAATAAATCATTTTCGCACACTAATGGTTCTATAAGATTTTTCACTTGCATTTGCACAGCGTTCACTATTTTCTCCATATTCAATTAGTATCCACGTTGGTTTTATAACATTACCATTTAAGAATAAATATTTAAAGCAAAAAAAGTAGATTTTTAATTATTTTATTTTTTATTTACCATATTTTATAAGTTTATTTTATATCGCAAAAATATAAGCAAATTCAAAGACATTAAAATAGGATTTTCGCGCTCTCTACAAAAGTAGCAATAAAGAACGTGTGAGTACTGGTACTTACTAGTATGACCTGGGAGTTTTTAACACTAAAACACTCAAAACAACACTTTTTCGGGGTTTTTGTATTTAAAAAGTTTTTTAAAGAAAACACAGGAACCAGTAAAATAAACCCTAATATTATAAAAGAAAAGCTCCCGCAGCTGGACTCGAACCAGCAACCCTTCGATTAACAGTCGAATGCTCTGCCATTGAGCTATGCGGGAAAGCAACAAGAAATAGTCTATAGTTTTTACGCAATAAAGTCAATACATATTTTACACTTATTTAAAAGTATTTTTCCTTCATAATATTTAAAACACAGAAAATTATTGCTCTTGCATACGCTGTCTAATTATTTCTTCTAAATCAAAATGAACATCTTGCGATAACTGTTCAGTTGACACTGCATTAGATTTAAGCGAAACACTTTTTGGTCTATAAATTGTAGATTTTTCATTTTTCGCAACCAAATCATCATGTGTTGCAACAGTTTTTTTATCAGGTGAAATTCTAGCATACAAAGGAGCGGGTATAGAATTAATTTTCCAACTTGTATTTTGTGAAACTGCATCTTTTAATTCATTTTCATTTACATTTATCTCACAAGTTGTTTCCATATCATTTTCTTGCTCGTCAAAGTCAACATTTTCATTTCGCATATTACTATTTATATTTTGTGTATCCTTCTTAGAATCTTTAATATTGTTTGCTTGCATTAGCATTTTTTCTGCAGAATATTTTTCAGATACAAAAATGTTATTTTTATATTTAGCGACTATTTTCTTTTGCAAAATATCTATTTTGTTTTTTTCAGTCAAATTTTCATTAACTTCTCTAGCAAGCACTTTACTCATGTATATAGCGAAACAAGCGGCAAACAAGAAAGGAGGCAATACAAAATATATTGCCACGACAGATGCAATATATGCACCCAATAGTGCGAATCCGAGCAAAACAGCGCATACCAAAATCGTTTGTCGCACATGCAGTCTTGCAACACGTTTAGCCATGTTAGCTGCATGCATTGATTTCATTTTAGCTAACATTCTCATGTCTTTTGTTTTTTCAATACGTAAATCAGAATTTTTCTTCATAGCTAAACCAGTTTTCTTTATGCGACATTTGGCATTTTTTAAATGCAATACATCTCTAGCATTACCGATTGTTGACATGCCAGAGCAACATGTCGACATCTTTCCCTCATGCAAAGTGTCTAATACTTTTATTTGATTAGAAAACCTATCTTCTATTCTAGTATTAGCAATTTTTTCATTTTTCTTTGCTAATCGAGGAATAATATATGCGACACCTACAACAATAACAATAGCTAGAGGTATAATCACATTTCCCACAATACAACATTATGATAAAACTAAAAAAAATCAACTAAATTATATAAATTTTGAAAAATAATTACAACATTGTAATTTATATGTTTTTAACAATCCTTTTTAAAATAAAAAATTTAAAACAACAACATTCACACACAAGTACAACCTTTTTCAAAACGCCTCAAAATTCCACCACAACAAATATCTTCAACACTCAAAGCGAAACAATAATGATCACTCCAATGCCCGTTAACATAAATATATTTCTTTCTAAGACCCTCACATCTTAAAGACAACTTTTCCACTACACGCAAACTTGCAGTATTATCTGAACAAATATTAATTTCTAACCTATGCAAACGTAAAAAATCAAAAGCGAAATCGCAAAGCATAGCTAACGCAGTAGGCATAATTGACCTACCAGCATAATCTTTGCTAATCCAATAACCAATAATACCCGAACACAAACATCCTCTAAAAATTTCACTTATAGATATAAATCCACAAATCTCACCGTCTAAACAAATTTTGAAAAAATATGCTTCATCATTTCGCATTTTTTCCATACAAATAGAAACATATTCTCTAAAAGAATAAACAGGCACGCCACTATCATTTCTTGTAGAAAGTATTCCCAAACTACTAGAAAATCTAGATAGAGAAAAACCATTTGGAAAATCCACTGACCAAGGCTTAAGCCAACTAAAATTTTCGTGCGCCAAAATATTAATTTTCTTAAAATCACTATGCGACATTAAATGCAAAGATAAAATATCAGGCACATTACCAAAACTATCGCAGTCAACTAACTGCCTATACCCAACATTGCTTTCAACAACACTAGGAAAAGAAGCAAAACGAATTTTAGAAAACAATTTTGACAGCACAGCACTCCCACCTATCCTTTTCTATTCATTTAAACAAAATATAAAATTTTAGTTGGAAATAAACAAAATCAGTCAAGCAACATACAAATAAGTTTATCACCTGGATTTATATTAGTAACATTTTCAGGCACAACTGCCAAAGCATTAGAACTAGCCATAGTTGACAATAGTAAATCTTCAGGATCCCCTTGAACTTGTGCTATATATCCATCAGTTGGAGTACCTGTCAAGCTCACGCGCATAAACTCTCTGCGACCCACAGGGCTAACCCAACCCGAAGTAACTTTAGCTTCGACACTTGCTCTATATAAATCACTCCAACCTTGCATCTTACGAAGAGCTGGTCTGACAAAAACTTCAAAACAAACTTGTGCACTTACAGGATCTCCTGGCAAACAAAAAATAGGTGTACCATCACCAAGATGCCCCACGCCAAGCTGTCTTCCAGGGGTTATAGCGACATTGTCAAATCGCACACTACCTAAAGGCGCTAACACATCTTTCACAGTATCACCAGCAGCATAAGACAATCCACCAGTTGTAACGATCAAATCAGCACGCACAAGCTGATCTTCAAGCACATTACGCAAAGCTACACGCTCATCAGGCACAGCCGCAACACGAAAAGTAGCTGCACCTGCATCTGAAACAGCGCAAGACAAAGCATGCCCATTTGCATCAAAAACTTTACCAGGTTGACTAGGATGTCCAGGCTCAACAAGCTCATCCCCAATAGAAACAACTACCACGCGAGGACGCGGATGCACTTGAACTCTATGCCTGCCGACACCTGCCAGCAAAGCTACCTGCCTAGCACCTAAACGCGTACCCTTAGACAATAAAATTTGTCCTGCTTTCACATCTTTAGCTTTACGACGCACATTCTGGCCAGCGCTTACACTCGTACGCACACTAACACGCGCCTGCCCATGATCAGTAAAACCAATAGGCACAACAGCATCCGAACCGAGCGGTATAGGAGCACCTGAAGCAATATGTACACTCGAACCTTGCACTATCCTAGTAGGATCTATATCACCAGCATTAACATCATCTAAAACTTCTAGCGAAACTGCAGATGTAGAGCTAGCTTCTGCCAAATCACTACTTATAACAGCATAACCATCACAAGTCGCTAAATCAGCAACTGGTAAATCGAAAGGAGCATTAACATCTTCAGCCAAAATACACCCAGCAGCATCAGGTAGAAGAACTTCTAAAGGTTGTTGAGGACCCACTGATTCAAGACAAGTAGCTAAATGTTCAGCAACAGACTTCATTTTCTCACCTCACAAAATCTTTAAGCCATTCGGAAAATGCATCACCAAAATCTTCATTTTCAATTGCAAGCGACACAATTGTTTGCAGATACCCAAAAGGAGTACCAGTATCAAATCTGCGCCCCTTAATTACAACACCATAAAGCCCTCCGCCTTCATCTTTAGGTTTAGATGCCATAACACTCAAAGCGTCAGTAAGTTGTATCTCTCCGCCTCTGCCTGGTTGCAAAGTTTTTAAAACATCAAAAATAGCAGGGTCGAGAATATATCTTCCAACCACAGCATATTTAGAGCGTATTTCATTAAAAGACGGTTTTTCTATCAAATCTGAAATAGCAAACACTCTACCATCTAAAAGATGATCATCTGAAAAATCCATCAATTGCACATCAGCGTTTCCATAAGCACAAGCTTGCTCAGGAGTGACTTCCAATAGTGCAACAACAGAACCGCCTGTCACACAATGAACTCTCGTCATAAGTTTTAAAATAGGATCTTCAGGATGCATTAAATCATCAGGCAACATTACTGCGAAAGGATTTTTTTTCACATGCTCTTGTGCTTGCAACACTGCATGCCCAAGTCCTAACGGTCTTCCTTGACGAACTGAAGTAACTTTCACACCTGATGAAGTATTTATAATTTTACTTAGAGTATTTTTGTCATCTTTGGCAATCAGAGCATCCTCTAAGTCAGAAATAGTATCAAAATGATCTTCAATAGAATGCTTACCATAACGAGTTACAAGCAAAACATCAGAAATATCACACTTTGAAGCTTCTTCTATAACATACTGAATTCCAGGCCTATCAACTATAGGCAACATCTCTTTAGGCAAGACTTTAGTTGCTGGTAAAAACCTTGTTCCTCTACCAGCAGCAGGTATAACAGCATGCTTAACTTTTTGAAAATTATTATTCATAGTTCTAAGATTAGTGCAGAAAATCACATAATACGAACTTTTACGAGTATTTTTGGTAAAATATTTAAAACACAAAAGGAGAATAAGTATGTCAACACAGCAAACTAAAGCTGAACTGCGACAATATTACAGGACAAAAAGAGCAAAGTACGCCCAACATGTTGCATACTCTTACGATGCCGCTATGATAAAAAGCCTTGGCTCGCAATTGAAAAATTTTAAATGTGTAGGCGCATACTTGTCTTATGGTATGGAACCACCAACTTTGCAATTGCTCAATTTCTTATCAAACAAAGGCGTAAAGATTCTGGTTCCTTCGATTTCTAACGGCAAATACCCTAAATGGAGTGAGTACACATCTGGCGCAGCTCTGCTATATAACGGACCGGGCAAAGTTCCATCTGTTTGCGACACAGAAGTATTAGATGCAGAAGCAATTTCACAAGCTCAAGCTATAATAGTTCCAGCTTTAGCATGTGATATGAAAGGCGTTCGTCTTGGACAAGGCGGAGGATGGTATGATCAAGCTCTGCTACATGCACAAGAAGGTATATCGCTTATTGCATCTATATATGAATGGGAATTACCTGAACTAGGAAAAATTCCTAAGGAAAAACATGACATCAAAATGACTCATATTTATGATGGAATATCTTTGAAAAAAACTAAATGGTTTTAAAATACACGTATGTAAAATCATGCATAAATTATGCATGAAACTTAACTGTATTTTTACATACTGCATAAACAAACTATAGTATTTCAAATAATAACTTTATAAGCGTAATTAAAATTTGATTTTAAGCCGTCATTACATTTTCGCGTACCATTTTTAACTGAAATTTTATTCGCTACCTACATATTTTCGTTATTTAACTTATGTATTTTCCAACAAACTAATACAATTCACAAAAATATTATATTTTTCCAAAATGTGGCGGGCACTGTTCAAGCAAAAACTTATCATTTTCACCTAATGAAATATCGTGTTTTAAGCATTTGGAATATTTTGAATATTTCACGCCTGCTTTCAAATGCATTACTTTATTATTTTCAGCAACATTCTTTTTCTTTATAACAATATTTTCATCAAAAACACTATCATTTTGAAGCAAATTTGAAGCAAATAAATTTTCAGCAACCACTTGCGCCGGATCAACACTTTCACTTCTAATAGCATCAATCTTAGATAAACAAATCACGCGACGATGTTTCTTACAATGACTATTATCTGATCGACCAGTTACACTCATTTACTTGTACCACGCTTTACAACATGCCTCAAAACAGCATCAACCTGCGCACCCTTCCTCGTCAAAGCTAAAGCTTTACGAAGCTGCTCAACAAGCTCATCCTCAGTTCTTTCAACTCCATCAGACAATACCCAAACTAATAAATCATCCAATTGATCATCACCATAAGCAGCCAATGGTAATCCTTGAGCAATAGGAGGTCTAGGTCCACGATTCAAATTAATTTCCATAGACTCTGTTGAAACACTAACCTCAGGAGTGGGCTGAGGAGGAGCAACAATTTTTTTCGTTGCTTCCAAAATGTTAATCTTAGTCTTTTCAATCTGCTCAAGACGCGTTTTCAAAGCAGCTAAAACAATTTCTAATATCTCTTCAGCTTGACCTTGAGGATCCATAAATACTGCTGTAGAAAAAACAGTATTTACTTTCCAACCACGATTTTGCAAACGCTCAATCCAATGCCTTTCTCTGCGCCTCATGCTAGGCTCAAGCACATAATGCGCATCATCAGTTAGCAAAGCCACCAGGAACTCATCAGGAAGCTTTGGATGCCCTACAGCTAAAGGTATACGGAAACGCGAATTACCACCCAAATTTGCTTCAACACGCAAACCTAAACGCCATAACCTATCTGCCAAATCTACAAGCAAACGATCCGGTTTTTGACAAACCTCTTCTTCTTCCTTAGTAAGTTCAGAATATTTTTCTTCTTTACTTGCCCAAGACAAAATATCTGCCAACATACTACCGCCTTCCGAACATACATATCCAGAAGTTACATCTTGTGCAGTAATGCTAGAAACTACAATAATTTTTTCCAGAGCACATTCCAAAGCCGAAGCTAAGAACACTTGTCCACCAGTTTTAGACACTATACCGAACTCGTGCAATAATTTACCATTAGGTGTTTTCGTATAACCAACAGTCAAAATCACATTGTCACGATGCAAACCTGCTGTAAGCGAAACATCAGTTACTACAAAAGGCTCATCCTTATTATCATCAAAGAAACTCTCAACAGCCTTATTTCCTTTTACAACCATTCTAACATTTTCACGTATACGGCTTGCATGCACTTCATTAAGCGCAACAACTGCTAAAGATTTTTCAGGATAAGTTAAAGCATGATCAATCACTAAATCAACTACACGATTAACTTCTTGACTAGAACTTTCAACAGCACCACGACCAGTTGCTGGAATACCAACAGCTTCTACTTTATGCAAAATCACATTTGAAGATTCACGAGGAACAGGCACAGGCTCTATCAAATCTCCATAACCATATTTCGCCATAAAAGCTAATAAATCCTCATTATATTTACCCTGCGAAGTAGGCAAAACAATTTCAGGCAATATTTTAGTTAACTTAGCAATTTCACAATCAGCATTAGTTTTCGTATCGCAAACAACAACAACTTGTTTAGCTCTAGCTATAAGTGGAATCAACTCAGCTAAAGGCATGAAATTAATATTGTCCAAGACAAGCAAATCTAGACTATAGTCAGCATCCAAAATTTGAGGTACAAGCATTGCGGGACACACAACCATAGGTTGCATTATGCGCGTAATAGGAAAAGCTGACAAAAGCTCATGCACAGTTTGTATTCCAGAAGATAAATCCAAAGCTTCATAAAGCTGTATCGCTTCATTTTGACGATCTTTAACAAAAACACAAGATCTGTTATTCAATTCAGTTCTAGCATTTATAGCTAAAGAATTAACTTGAGCTTTATCAAGTTGTCGAAGCTGATATGCCAAAGTCTGCAACAAATGTCCATCATATCCAGCAAGTTCTTTGTCATCAAGTAAAATGGCTCCTAAAACTGACGCCCACCACGCCAATTCAAGTTCACTTGCTACAATATCATTACTTACATTTCTGGCACGCAAATCCTCAACTAAATTATCCAACCCGATATCATGCAATTCTTTTAACACGCGCACACGCGAAGGCAATAAATACGCATTATTTTGATCGGACGCTAAATCAAGCATGAGTGAAATCAACTCGTTGAAAGGCATTTCTTCTATATCATGATGAGCGGAACCCAAAATTGCTAAAATAGCATTCATATCTTCGCGTGCGCCATTTAGAACATCAACAATTTTGTCTAAACCTACAGGCAAACGCGGATAACTATCACTTTTAGCATATTTTTTCCAAAGTTCCCTTTTCTGTTGCACACGTATTAATTCTTCATTTAAATTGTCAACACTAACATTAGGACGAAGCATGCTTTTTGCTTGTTTAACTAAAGAATGACGATGTTTCATCTTCATATTAATACAATGATCTTTACGCCATTGTTTAGAAGATGTAGCTATAACCATATCAGCAACACTATTTTCAAACACTTGTGGTTGGAAAATTTCAAGACATTTAGCAACAGCCTGCAATAACTCTATTTGTTCTTCCCATTGCTGAAATGAATTAGCTGTGTTTAATCCTGTATCAGCGCTAACCATTGTAGCGTGTCTTTGAATCGTAGGAATCAAATCTTCACCTAAACGTTTTACACGTTCCAATAGTGAATCGACTGCATCATCATTTGTGAGCACAGCTCCATACCATGCATTATCAACTTTACGTTGAGAAAAAATTTGCAAATCACACGCTCTTGCTAAAAGTTTACGCGCATTTTCACAATTATCTGCGCTGAGCTGAGCTAAAACTTCCGCTGTAAAACGAACACAAGTCCTCGGACCGCCACTAGTAGATGTCAAATCAGTCAAAGCTTGTAGAGCATCCCAAGCTGAAACATTCCACGGATGCCTTATCTTATGCAATCTAGCAGTATACTCACCAAGCTGAGCTCTTGTTTGTTCAAGCCTCAAACGCACACCATTTACAGCAGCTTTATCATAAGTTTTAATCTGTCTAGACAAAGCATTTTTCAAGCCCGCATTTATATTCGATCTCCAATTATCAACAGAAGTAGCATTTATAACGAATTCATCCAACCCATGTTTTTTAAACTCAGAAATAACCTCTTTGCCCATACGACTGCTACTAGGAATATAAAGAGAAGTTTTACTTTGCAAAGCCATATCAGCCATAATAGCCACTACAGTTCCAAGCTGATCGCTACCTGGAGGAGTATTAACCACTAATGAAATACCTTGAGCAACATTATCCAATATATCTTGTTGAACAGGATCTAGATCCCCCACTCCGCGCTCTTGCGAAGGTTTACGATCAATAGGATTGGCAGATAAATTAACATTAGACAAGCTTTCAGCATCTTCATCAATACCAGCTAAAGCACCTATGATTGTTGAAGAAGTAGCTTTTTTCTTCAAAGTCAACAAATCATCAATAATAATTTGTGACGGAGAAGTAAATGGAGCTACTAAAAGTTTATCTTCCAAAACAAAATAATCGAAAGTGTCATGCCCAATTTCCGCAATACGGTCTAAACAATGTCTAGGAGAAAAACCTCCAGCAGAAAAAGCCAACCTTATTATTTCACCAGAATCAACTACTACTCCCAATTTTTTGAAAGCCATAAGTAATACTGGATTTATTTCCAAACAATCTTCAAGACAAAATACTATATCGTCACCACTGCGCGATAAACGAAGTTGGCGTAAAAGAATCGGCGCATACCTATTTTTTATTTTATTTTCTTCTACATTTTCAGTCCAACGTGCTAAACCAACAGATAAATAAGTCGAACAAACACCATATTTTTGTGAAATATTATCAGCCTCATTAAACACACAGCGAGCTTTTTGTCGCACGCGATTCAACAGTTCTTGTTCACGTATAATATTAGATAATGGTGTCGGTCTTCCACTGTACAATTGAGCAATACCAGAAGGATGAGCCATAGTTATATCAATCACATTTTCACCCAAAAATGAAATATTTGACAAAGCATTACCAGAACTGGACTTTTCAATTTTACTAATCCACAAATCTAAAGCTTGCTCAATTTTTTGCACACGCAACTGCTCTTTTGATAACACAGGAGGATTAGTTTGCTCTTTCGTTGCCTGTTCACGTCTACGCAAATAACCTTTTGAAAATAATGACGACACCACAACTATCCTTAAACTTTCTAATAAAACACAAAATATCCTAAAATCATTATATAGAAAATAATATTTAATACATAATATATACACATATAGGCAGTTAGGAACTAATGAATAATAAAAATTATAATCCTTATCTATGTTTAGAAAAAGCTTCTGCACAAAAACCTGATAAAACACTTTTAATATATGGGGATAAAAAATACAGCGCAAAACAAGTTTTAGAAATGATAGATAAGCTTACATATCATTTAAAAAACCAAAATATAACATATTATTCAAAAGTTGCGTACAGTGCTAAAAATCATCCATTGCTTCTTTTACTTCATGTCTGCCTATCGCGTCTCGGAGCAATTACAGTACCGATAAACCCAAACTTAAGTGCAAATGAAAAAAAACTAATTCTAAAACAAACAAAAATAGATTTACACATAGACAATCAAAATCTAGAAAAATATTTTAATCTTTGTTTCAAAATTCCCGATAACAAATACGCAAACGAAAAAATCATTCCTCACACTATAGATGATGACACTATTGCAGCAATACTATTCACATCAGGCTCATCTGCAAAACCAAAAGGAGTAAAACTCACTCACAAAAATCTTTGGTGGGGTTCTAAAAATCTTCGCTTAGGTTTTAAATATACTTATGATGACCACGCTTTAGTAGTCGCTCCTTTATCTCATATTGGAGGATTTAACGGCTGCACTCTTGATCTTTTTATTAACGCAGGAACCATCACTATAGCTAAAAGTACCGATCCATTAGAGATTCTGGAAAGTATAGTAAAAAATCATATTACTTTAATGTTTGCTGTACCTACAGTATACGAAAAAATAGTTTCTGCATATTCTTCTTTAAAATTTAAAATTGACTTGAGTTGTTTACGACTACCATTGACTGGCGGCGCGCCTGTAAGCGAATCTATAATTGAAAAAACTCGAAATATAGGGTTACGCTTATTACCAGTTTGGGGAATGACTGAAATATCAGCTTCTGGTGCTTATCTTTGCCAAAATTTAGTTGGAATAAAACCTGCAAATATTGGTTTACCTTTTGAATACACGAAAATTAAAATTTTAGATTTAGAAAATATGAAAGAAATAAAAGAAAACAATAAAATAGGGCAAATTGCAGTATCAGGCCCCAATGTTTCAAGCGGTTATTTAAATTTACCAGTCAATGATAAAGAAAACTATTACAAAGGAATGCTTCTTACTAAAGATTTAGGATGTTGGTTTGAAGATAATTTTATTCAAATAACTGGTAGAAAAAGTGACATTATAATCACAGGCGGAGAGCATGTTTTCCCAGCTGAAATTGACGATATTATCGGTTCAAAAAAACTGAATGAAATATTGAGCAATTTAGGATTTCCAATAATCACTTTAAATAAGACTTTTTCTGTTGAAGACAAATACTGGGGAGAAAAAATTATTTGCGCTCTTGTTTTATCCAGCTCATCTAGTGAAGAAAATATCACGACTAATAATAACACTATCAATAACAGCAATATTAATTACAATAGTTATGCTTGTGATAAGGATTCAGCCACTAGTAAAGACGCATTGTATTACTACATAAAAAAATATCTTAAAGACAAACTTAGCTATTATAAGATACCTAAAGATATCTTATTATTAGATGATATGCCTTTACGCCCTAATGGTAAGATTGATACTGCTAAATTAAAACAAATATACAATAATTTAAAAAATTAATGCAATAATCATATTTAAAATATTTATCGTTCAAATATGACAATTTTGTATACAATCAAGTTTTATTTTTACAGTCAATTTTAACTTTTTTCACACTTTAATTTTAATAAAGTTTCAGCTTCTTGACGCAAAGTTGTTTCTTGCAATAAATGTTTTAAATTATCACTCACAGGCAAACCTTTAGATTTCATTACTTTTCCCCACAAGAAACCAGCACGGTAAGATGAACGCACTAAGGGACCTGCCATTACAGCAACAAACCCTAAATCTTTAGCATAATTACTAAGATCTACAAATTCTTTAGGATGTACCCATCTGTCAATAGGATGATGAAATTTAGATGGTCGCAAATATTGCGTTATAGTTAGAATATGGCATCCAGCAGAATATAATTCATGTATAGCTTGTAATATTTCTTCTCTAGTTTCTCCCATACCTAAAATAAGATTTGATTTAGTAATCGCTCCTTGTTCACTAGCATAAGCGATAATATCAAGAGAACGATCATATTTAAAAGCTGGACGTATTTTTTTAAAAATACGCGGAACAGTTTCCAAATTATGAGCAAAAACTTCAGGTTCAGATTCTAATACCATGTCAACTGCTGATTTTTTTCCTCTAAAATCATCAACTAGTAATTCCACACCAGTATTTGGGCAAGCATTATGTATTTCACGGCAAGTTTGCGCATATAGCCAAGCAGCACCATCTGGTAAATCATCTCTAGACACTCCAGTAACTGTAGCGTATCTAAGATTCAATTGACTAACTGACTGTGCTATACGTTTAGGTTCCTGTTTATCATACTCTTTAGGCTTCCCAGTAGCTATATCACAAAAATCACAACGTCTCGTGCATACAGCTCCACCTACAAGAAAAGTCGCTTCACGGTCTTGCCAGCATTCATAAATATTAGGGCAACCTGCTTCACCACAAACTGTATGCAAATTACTCTTAGTTACAAGAGAACGCATTTGCATATATTCCTCACCAGAAACAGCTTTAGTTTTTATCCATGCAGGTTTTTTTTCAATAGGTGTTTGACTATTACGCGTCTGTATCCTGAGTAATTTTCGCCCTTCAACTGGTGGAATAGTGCTCATTTATTCTCTTTCCCGTACCTTATTTGCTATATAATTTTCATAAATTTTTTAGCATTCATCAAGATTTTTTACAAATATATTCAAGATATACTATCCCTGATATATTTCAAATACCCGTAGTTAAAATATTTTTAATTTTTATATTATACAATTGACACAAAATTTTATTAGATTACAAATACTGAACTTTATTATTGCAAGTAATAGTTTATAAATTCACAATAATTGGCTTTAAATATTTTTCTAAATATTCCACTATAGTATTTGCGCAGTCTTCAAAGTCTACTTTCACATTTTCTTCTTTTAAAGATGTTGCAGAACAATCTGATAATCCACATGGTATTATTTGTGAAAAATAATACATGTCAGGACTAATATTTAATGCTATTCCATGCATTGTTACACCATTTGCTACTCTAAGACCTATAGCGCATATTTTACGATTAGGTTCTGTAAGCCACACTCCAGATTTACCTTCCAAAGTAGTAACTTGTAAAGAAAATTTATCTTGCAGAGCTTGCAAAACAGCTTTTTCTATCGTTCTAATATATAAAATCACATTTGTAGGATCTTTTAGTCTAACTATTGGGTATACTACAAGCTGTCCTGCACCATGCCAAGTTACTGATCCGCCACGATCAACTTTAATATAATTTTTAACATTTAATAAATGTTCTTTTTTAGTTCTACTACCAGCTGTATACACATTTTTAAACTGTGCAACAATTAGTGTGTTATCCATTTTCCCGTCAACGATATCTTTATGATATTGTCTTTGTATTTTATCTGCATATGCATAATCAACTAAACCTTCCGTAAGTAGATTTTTAATATGCATTAACTATCTCCTAGTCTATTGTTCATAATAATTTGTTTTAGAAAAATTTTTTATATAAAATTGCATGCTACAAAAATTCACCGAATAACATATTTTGCTTTTTGCAATATATTTTTGCAATATCAAAATTGCATTTACACATAAACAAACAAGTGCCCCCGAGACGATTCGAACGTCCGACACCCGCTTTAGGAGAGCGGTGCTCTATCCCCTGAGCTACGAGGGCAACATAGAAAAGTGTACCATAAAAATAACATTAACATTAAATGATACACTTTCTATAAGATCGCTCTGAACAATATTAATCTTATTCAATTATTTCCTATTTTCGTTCGCGCATAGCATTCACAACAATAACTCAAAATTTTCTTATATAAACAGACTAATATATGAAAACCACTTCATTATAGTCATCGTAACACGCGGTCGAAATATCTACACATATTACTTTCAATACTATATGACGCGAATAAGACTTTATTTCTTATTTTCAGATTTTCTATCAAAAATATCAGGTATAGTTGCCATAGATGGAACTACCATGACTGGTGATTTAGCATTATTCAACAAGCTTTGTGATGTAGATCCTAGCAACAAACCAGTGAATCCGCCACGGCCACGTGTTCCTACAATGACTAAATCTGCTTTTTCCGAAAATTCAGTTAACAAAGCTGACGGATTACCATCAAGAGCGCACTTAGTGATTTCCATCGAATCAGCACCAAGTTCCTGCGAGATAAGATCATCCAAACTTTCACTCACATCTTGCAAAATAGCTTCTTTATCAATCGTTGCAGGCAACCATGAAAGCATTCCTGTACCACTTGCCATAGGCACTGCCATAACTGATGTAAGTTTTGCTTGCCATACTTTTGCTTCATATATTGCAGATTTTAAAGCTGGACGCGAAGACTGAGAACCATCAACACCTACAACAATAGCTTTTATAGTGTCGTAATTTACCTCTTTCTCCGGTGGTGGAATAACAACAACCGTGCATAGAGAATGACTTGCTAATGCTGATGATACAGATCCCAATAGTCGATCAGCAAAACCGCCTATTCCCGATTTGCCGACAACAATCATAGAAACTTCACTACTTAACTCAACTAAAATTCTAGCAGGATCTCCAACTTCAATACTGGATGTAACTTCAATTCCTTCACGTTCAACAAGAGTCTTAGCTTCATCGACTATAAGCTGTGCTCCTTCTCTAATAGCAACATCATCGATTGCCGCGTATCCGCCTTCTAGAGAAGATGGTGTAAAGCTAGGCAAAGAATATACACATAAAATATGTAATCTAGCATCAATTTTTTTAGCCCGCATAATTGCCCATTTGACAGCTCTTTGACTTTCTTTTGAACCATCTACACCCACTAGTATGATTTCTTTATCAGACATACTATCCCTCCAATAATTTATTACATACTCAATTTAAATTATAAAAGATTATAAGATAATAACAAAACTTCAAACATTCATGTGGTAGAAAGAAAACGCCACCGATTACATTATATGATTATTTATATAATACAATTACTAGATTTAGATAAGCTTTAAAACAAAAAAATAAGTAAATAAAAATAACAGATATACCAATATCTATAAATAATAAAGCATAATAAAGCACCCTTGTGGGGGCGCTTTATTAAAAAGTTTATCCTACACGACGAATCGTGTATCCACCCCACAAAGGCGAATATCCCAAAGGCGCACCAGGCATCGAAGCATGTAACACTTGACCGTTACCTGCATAAATAGCTGAATGGTACCCCCATGAAACAATATCTCCAGGGCGAGCATTAGCAAGCGACACTGGAGTTCCAATTCCTGCTTGAGCACCTGAGGTGCGAGGAATTGCAATACCGTTTTGACGGTAAACATACTGTACATATCCTGAGCAATCGAAACCTGCTGGCGTTGTTCCACCATAAACATACGGAGTACCTATATAGCGAACTGCTTCAGCGAAAAGACTTCCAGCTGGTGCAGCTGGAACATATTCTTGTTTTGATTCTTGCACAGAATCAGTTTGTGCGTCTGCCGGCTTTGTGGTATCACTTTGAGCTTTCTCAACACGATCAACTACGATAGCATCCAAATCCCACTTTGTGTCTTTAGCTACAGAAACTGTAGGATTTTCACTCAATTGTGCCACAGTAGCATTTGCTTCAACATTCCCTTGGGAAGTTGGTGCTGCAACAGCCCCTGGCATAACAACCATAGTCATTGCCAAACCAGTTGTAGCAGTAATAGCAAAGTTACGACGAGCATTTTTTGATATAGATCCGCGTAAACCACTTAATGGAGTTATCGGACGGCTAGTCGCACAATGGCGACCTTGTCGTTTCGAGTTAGCCAATTTCTTGTCTCCTATTATCTGCGAGGTTAGCTGTCGGATTCGGTAGAGACTTACCTGACAAGCTATGCCTGTTTTCACCCCAAGAACTTCATAAAAGTTCGTCTTGGTTCCCCCGCCCTCACCTTTCAGATTGATTAGATAAATAGTGGTGAGGTTGGATATCTATTTACCAGTTCTTACTCTTTTATTTCAGAACTAAGTATCATTCTACATTTTTTTTACAAAAATGTCACTTTTATAATTGCATGAACACAACAGGCTCATCCTACAAACAAGTGTCTTGCAATTGTTTTATTTATTTTTAAATATTCGTCAAAATCTTCGCCTTTAATGAAATACTCACCATTTTTTAGGTAAAAATCTATTACTTTATCAGGCAATACACCATATTTTTTAAAATTAAATAGCACTTTACTTTCCACTTGAACAGGCTCACCTATACGCACAAGTTTTGCTTTCAAACAATCTCCTTTTAATGCTTCTAAAAGAGAAATTTTTGATACAAGATTTTTTTTCAAATTAGGAATAGGATTACCATATGGGTCAGTTTTCACATCACCTAAAAATTTTTTCAAATATTCTAAGACTTCGTCACCTATAACATGCTCCCATTTGCAAGCTTCTTCATGAGCTTTTTCCCAAGGAAAACATAATTTATCTACTAAAAGACGCTCCGCAAGTCTATGTTTTTTCATAACTTTTATTGCAAGAATTATCCCTTCATTAGTAAGATGTAAACGCCTATCAACATCTATATATAACAATCCGTCTCTTTCAAGTCTTGAAACAGTTTGAGAAACAGTCGGACCACTATGATTTAAGCGTTCCACTATACGTGCTCTCATAGGAGCAATTCCATCTTCTAAAAGTTCATAAATAACTTTTATATACATTTCAGTTGTGTCTACAATTTCCGCCATCAACACTCCTAAAAAATAAAAAAACTTAAATTAAAGTACCAAATTTTTGTAACAAAAAAAATACAATTCTAAAAACGGCTATTTATCAAGGAAAACAATACATACTCAAATAGAAAATTTAATAAAATTTACAATAATTAGGCAAAACTAACCTTACTTAATTAAGTGAATATAAAAAATGGCGAATATAATTATTAAAAAAATAAAGGTGGCAAATAAATGCCACCTGCTTACAAGATAATAACAAACCTTTACAACAAATGTTGAATAGGTCCCATGACAAAATATAACACAAACAATATTGAAGTAATCCACATCAAATAATGCTGTTTAAATTTGCCTTTTACAATCTGAATCAACATGTAGCTGACAAAACCTGCACCAATTCCAACTGTAATGGAATAAGCAAAAGGCATCATAGCTATTGTCATAAACGCTGGTATAGCGATTTCCCAATCTTTCCAATCAATTTCACAAATTTGGGTCATCATCAAAAATCCAACAGCGACAAGAGCAGTAGATGCAGCTTCACTTGGAATCATTTCCACTAAAGGAGCGAAGAACATTGACAAAAGGAACAAAATACCTGTAACCACAGATGCTAGTCCAGTGCGAGCTCCATCAGCAACACCTGCTGTAGATTCCACATATGATGTAGCTGAAGATGTTCCAGAAGCACCACCAACGATAGCTGCCAAAGAGTCAATTATCAATATTCTTGTAGTTTTAGGAGGTGCATTATTTTCATCTAGCAAATTAGCTTCCGCACCAACTGCAACCATTGTTCCCATAGTATCAAAGAAATCAGCTAGCATAACTGAAAATACTATCAAAACGACTGCTAAAATTCCTATTCGAGTAAAAGGAGAAATAATATCAATTTGACCTAAAGTTGAAAAATCAGGTAATTGAACTATAGAATCCTTGAATTCAGGAATATTTAGCCCCCATCCTGTAGGGTTTTTATCAGATTTAGCAGGCAAATGAACAAAATATTGAATTATTATTGCCAACACAGTAGAAGACAATATTCCTATCAATATTGAGCCACTGACTTTACGCACGAACAGAGCAATTGTTACAAAAAGTCCGAACACGAAAATCAATGCAGGCCAACCAGATAAGGAACCATTTATACCTAATTGAACAGGAGTTCCTCCAGGACGGATAATTCCAGCATTAACCATTCCAACCAGTGCGATAAATAAGCCTATACCAACTGAAATAGACATTTTTAGGGAATTCGGAACAGCTTTGAAAACCGCTTCACGAAAACCTACCAGCACTAATATCAGAATAATAATACCCTCAAGGACAATAATGCCCATAGCTTCAGGCCAAGTCATTCCCGAGCCTAAGACTAGAGAAAAAGCGACCATAGCATTAATACCCATACCAGCAGCAAGAGCTAGTGGGAAATTAGCTACGGCACCCATCAATATTGTCATTATCCCAGCGACCAATGCAGTAGCGGCTGATATAGCAGTCACATTAGCAGTATGGCCTCCACCTAGAAACACTCCAGTAGAATCTTTAGATGAGGATAGAATAATAGGATTTAGCACGAGGATGTAGCTCATAGCAAAAAATGTAACCACACCACCGCGAATTTCACGACCAATTGTTGAGCCGCGTTTTGTAATCTCAAAATAACGGTCAATAAAACCGTAAATACCTTTTTTATTGCTTATAGCATTTGGGGATGTATTCACGTGTCTATTATACATGGAACAGTAAAAAAATGTTGTAAAAGTCACATATTTTCTTTATTTTAGACGTATTCCAATTTACTTGAACAAATTAAAAGAACAAAATCATTATAAGCTGCACTAGTGAGCTCACTCAGCGAACATACTCCACGCATACTTCACAATAGTTACTCAAAATATTCATAAAACTTAAAAACACACTAACATATGAAAGAATAACCTCAACATCAAAAAATGCTCATGCAACAAAAGTTACACGAGCATTTTCTAAGTATAAAAAATTTACAATAATTTATTTCTTAAATTGCCAAACAAGTTCGCCTTGTATCCAAGTCTTAGCAACTTTAATAGTGTCAATTAAATCTGGATCAATATTAAAAATATTTTCTGTGAGAGTTATAAAACTTGCTTCATAACCTTCAGCAATCTTACCAACATGTGGCATCATTCCCACGCGATGAGCTTTACCTGTATACATTAATATAGCTTGAGGCACAGTAATCGCTTGATCTTGCACAATATCTTCACCATTATAAGCTTTACGCGTAACAGCTGCTTTCAAAGAAATAAAAACATTATCAGGATCAGCCCAAGTAGTTGCTGGACAATCAGAACTCATAGCACTAGCTTCAATACCATGATAAATATCTTTTACCATATATGTTCTTGAATACTGCTTAGGTGATAAATTCTTAGAATAAGAATCCCATTCAGCAAAGAAAAAATCTATATTAGAGACAACACCAAAATGCATTTTCTTAGAATTCAACTTTTCAATCAACACAGGATCCATCAACGTTGCATGCTCAATTCTAACTGACGGATACGGCTCCATCCAAGGCTCAACATCGCCGTAAAAATCAATAATAGTTTCAACTGCAGCATCACCCATACCATGAAAAGCTATCTGCAAATGATTTTCTCTAGCAAAATCTAAAGCGCGTTTCATAAGTTCATCAGGAGCAGTTCTTATACCGAAATTATCTGTAGTTCCAGGATAAGGATCTTTCATATAAGCTGTACGATTCGACATAGAACCATCCATAAATAGTTTTATGCCACCAACAAAAGTACGTCCACTACGACGATCTTGCGTCAAACGCTTAATCTTAAACTTGTCTAAAGAAGCAAAATCATAAAAAACCTGCGTCAATTGCTTATAACCATGTTTTTCAGCCTCACGATACAAATCTAATTGTTCAAATTCACTAGGTATACAAAACATGTCACCGCAAGCAACAATTCCACGTTCAGACAAATGCTCAGATGTTCGCACAAGCTTTTTAACCTCAGCGTCAAAACCTGAAGACCCTTTAGCTTGCATAACAGTTTGATTAGCTCCATGCTCAATCAAAATACCATTAGGCGTACCATCAGGAAAACGGCCATATTCTGCTCCAGGAGGATTAGGAGTATCTTTAGTCACGCCAGCAATTTCAAGAGCTCTAGTGTTGCATATACCAGAATGACAGTCCGAACGCAAAACATATACAGGCTGAGTCTTAGAAACTTTATCCAAATCTTGTACAGTTGGAGTACGACCTTCAGCTAATTTAGACTCATCATAGCCCCAGCCTTCAATCCAACTATTCTCATCTTTACCATAATTTGGATGTTTTTTAAGTTCTGTAATCATTTCTTCAATACTGTTAACTACAGGAACAGTACAAGGAACAGCGTCTACAAGCATAGAAATAATAGTAGGATGAGTATGCACATCAATAAATCCAGGCAAAACTAGTTCACCTTTCATATCAATAGCATTTTCATCATCAACGTCTTCAGTTTTGCCAACCCAAACAAATTTGCCATCTTCTACAGCAAATGCCGATACAAAATCATCTTCGCTTTCTCCAGTAAAAACTTGGGCATTTTTATAATAAACCCTAGCCATATTTCCTCCTCATTGAAAAATTTCTAAAATAATAAAACTTCAGCTATAAAATTTATTCAAACAAAAACAGTGACTTTACTTATATACATTACATGTGATTACACAAAATTATTTTTAAAAGTTTATTTTAGTTTATTTTTCGCCCTTCCAATGCTCAGAAAAAATACTTTGCCCTTCGACTAATTTCGGTGGCAAAATTTCAGCTCTCTTTTTTTCTACATACGCACGAGTTCTATCAATAACTTCATCAGGAACATACTCATTAGGAGCAAAATCGTTGACAAGTAAACGTTCTTTCCAAGGTATCCATTTAGGTGCAAGCAATGCTCCATCGTTAGGTAAAAGATCTATTTCGCAAACTGTAACTGTTTCCTGTCCTTCAACACAAGCAACAGCAACAACCCATTTCCACGAAACATATCCCTTTTTTAAACATTCAAAATAATAATTTACAACAAAATCATCAGTCAACTCGCAACCTATATAATTGCCTATCTGCTCATCTTTTATATCCGGCATATTAGACAACGCGTGTAAAGCAAAATTGAAAGAATCTTTCATCTTGTCAACAGCTAAAGCAATATTCTTTTTACGCTCAATAAAAGCTCGTTCAACATATGATTTCATCTTTGAAAAAGCGAAAATACAATCTGCACAAGCACATATCGTTGTACAGTCAATATCAACATTTTCTAATTCCAACACGTCTTTAAAATCCATGTTATAAACACTTGTAACAGATTGCATCATACTTCTTACATCACTATTCGGATATGTTATAGAATCATATTATTTATCAAGCTTCAAAATTATTAGCAACTATTCTCAAAACTTGAGCTAACTTTTTGCCATTTTCAGGATATCTACCACGATGTAAACTATTAGAAGCAACATCCAACATTTTAATCAAGTCTTCAACGACTACAACCATATTTTCAGCACTCATACGCTGATTTAAAGCAACAGAAGGTAGCTGAGATACAAAAGTCACATTCATCGCTGAAGGACCCTTAAAACTATCTACAATAGAATATTCACATTTAAGACCTGGTTTAGGATTAGGCACTCCTTTAGGTAAAGCGGAAGCATGTAAGAAAACTTCTCCACCTTCATCAGATGTGATAAACCCAAAACCGCGTTCACCGTCATACCATTTTACTTTACCGCTTGGCACTTTCTTCTCCCATCTATGGCAAATATTAAAATCCACCTACGCACACAATAATATATCAAATAAAAATAAATTTCACTAAAAGTTTTTAAAAAGCACGCTATAGAAAAATTATCAATTTATCTATATGCATACTTATATTTAATGAAATCATTATCGGTTATTTTAGAATTTCTCACTTTTAGTTATCAATATTATTACATTTTGAATCATTTTTTCAATTTTTACTATTTTTACCTTGAGTATTCACTTTAGCGACAGGCTTTATCGCAACGTCACCTAATTTTTTACTACCAAAAGATTTAATGGCATCCAACACAGTATTAGCATATATTGCACCACCATCATTATTAGGATGCACAAAATCACCTGCAAGTAAATCAGTCCTATTAGCTATAGCATGATCCCAAGAAGCAATTCGCACTCTATTAATATTTTTTGCGGCAAAAGCTCGCATAACTTCGTTAGATGGAGGTATCCATGTTGTTCTTGCAGGACCAAAAGCCGTGACAAGTACTAAAAGCCTATCCTTACCTATAGCATTCAAAATATCATTTAAATTTTCTTCAGTAACAATAGAATTAGAACCTAAAGAAATCACAACGACTTTGCCCAAAGTACCAGTTTGTAAACGTTCATTTATCAAAGGTACTGCAGCAAGTATAGAACGGCTCACTTTACCATCAACGCTAGAATTTACAATTATAGTTTCTAAAGCAGGTTTAGAAGCCAAAGTTACAGAATCACCTATAACAGTGACTTTTGAACCATCAATATTATCCACTACAGCATTTTCAGTCTTCTTTTCTTTATCATTTTTACTAATATGATCACGATTTTTCTGATTAGCATTTATAGTTTTTTCCGCACTCGACTTATCAGGTTCTTTATAAAAATCATATGAAATAGATGTCACTAAAATACCTGCTAATATCAAAGGCACTATCCCTTTAAGTAGACCAGGTGAACTGACACCTTTTATTACGCTATTGGAATTAGTAAATACCCATTTTTTAAACGTATAAAATATTCCGTCACGCCTCATAGGAGTCTCTATATATTTATATGATAAATGTGACAAAACAACAGTTATAACAGTAGCTAAAGCACCTGTAAGATAGATATTTACAGTCGGCATCCATAAAATAGCTAAAACCCATATAGGCCAGTGCCACAAATAAATACCATAAGACCTTTCACCTAACCAAACTAAACATCTGCTTTCTAAAATCTTTACTAAATATCCGCTAATAGAAGAATATGAAACAACATTATCTTCTAGAGCTTGTATTATGCATAAAGTAAAAAAGCATGCAAGTGTCATAAACCATGGATATGTGAATGAACTTTTATCGTCTACTACAAAGAAACAAATTAAAATACCTATTGATCCGACTATACCAGCAATAGATCTTAGATGGATTAACTTCGCAGGCTTTTTAGCAAATTCAAGTGCTGACGGAGTAAGTATTGCTAAAAAAGCTCCTATCATCAAACCAAATGAATGCGTATCAGTTCCCATATGCACTCTAGATGGATCTTTAGAAAACGAAAATATAAAATACATCGCCCCTATTGATAATACAGCCAATAAAAGCGTAACAATCGGTCGCCAATTTGAACGCATTTTCCAAATAATAAACATTATAAGTGGCCAAATTATATAAAATTGTTGTTCAACAGCTAAAGACCACATGTTTGTGAAAATTTCAGGCGTTTGCTGAGTAAAATAACTAGTACCCCAAAATATTTGAACCCAGTTATAGCTAAAAGTAACAGCACCTATAACTTGTCTTTTAATACCGACAAGAGCATCTCCGCCAATTAAACCTGCAATAGGCATTATAAGTAACACAACAGTTACAACAGCTGGGAAAAGACGCCTAACTCGACGCAACCAAAACCTTTTTACATCAATAGTGTTACTACGATTCAATTCTTTCATAAGAATTGCTGTTATCAGGAAACCTGATAAAACAAAAAATACGTCTACACCTAAAAATCCACCAACTAGTTTTCCAGGAATAAAATGATATATAAGAACTGCTATACAAGCAATTGCACGAATACCATCTAATCCTCTAACTCTATATTTAGCAGATTTTTCTCCTATTTTTTCAGTTATCTTCGGCTTTGTATTGCAAGCTTTACTAAACATTTTCTTCCCACACTACATTCAAACTGACAAAATTGTATCATCAAAAATATTATTAATGAACAACTCAAACGAGCTTTTTTTAATCATTTAAAATAGCTTTTTTAAATCATTTTATTCAGTCTTATAAATCATTCTAAAATACAACAGGTCACTATTATAAATTTTTATTCTACTGTAAAGTTAACTGGTATATATAAAAATATATTTACTGTAACTGGAGAAGAGCATGCAAAATACTGTTGACAGGGCATCTGTAAAACATGCGTTGGATACAGTTATCGACCCTGAACTCAAAAAACCGATCACAGAACTCGGAATGGTTAGTGACGTTAAATACAAAGATGATAATGTTGTCGAAATACACATAAATTTAACTGTTGCAACTTGCCCATTAAAAAACACTATAAAAGATGATGTGATAAAAACTGTGTCTAAGGTAAAAGATGTACGAAAAGTTACAGTAATTTTAGGTGTTATGAACGCTGACCAACGCAAAGCAATGCGTGAAAAATTAGCAGGTGCAAATAATGCGTACAAAAATAATCCTTTTACAAAACCAGGCAATACTACAAAAATATATGCGATTTCTTCCGGCAAAGGAGGCGTAGGAAAATCATCTATAACAGCCAACTTAGCTATAGCTTTATCTCAAAAAGGGCTAAAAATAGGTGTAATGGATGCAGACATATACGGTTTTTCAATACCTAGAATACTCGGCGTAAAAAATGAACCTCAAACTGTTGACTCAATGATAATTCCGCCTGTTGTAAATGGAATAAAAGTAATGTCAATAGGAATGTTTGTTCCACCTTCCCAAGCAGTTATTTGGCGCGGTCCTATGCTCCATCGCGCTTTACAACAGTTCTTAAATGATGTTTATTGGGGAGATATAGATATTTTGTTAATTGATCTTCCACCTGGAACTGGAGATATTGCTATTTCTATTGCACAGTTGCTACCAAAAAGTGAAATAATCGTTGTTACAACTCCTCAAATAGTCGCAGCTGAAGTGTCGGGCAGAACTGGAGCTATAGGCCATCAAACGAATCAAAAAGTAGTTGGCGTAATAGAAAATATGTCATATCTAATTGATACTGCTGGCGCAAAAATTGAACTTTTCGGAAGAGGCGGAGGAAAATATGTGAGTAAACAGCTCAGCAATATTTTAGGCTATGATGTTCCTCTTCTAGCTCAAATTCCAATTGATATAAGATTGCGAACAGCATCCGATCAGGGAAAACCGATAATGTATTTAGCAAATATTGATCCTATAGCTACAGAAAATAACACATTTAACAATAAAGAAAATTTTGCTTTTGAAGAAAAAAACATTACTCAACATTCACAAGAAAGTATACAAAAACCTAAAAACACTTGTGATAAATCAGAAAAATTAAATCAAAATAGCGAAGTAATTTTACAAATCAATAAAATTGCAACTTATCTTTCAAAACTAAAAAGAGGACTATCTCACAAGAAATTATCAATTACAGTAAAAGATACAGGCTTATAAATAAGTATACTATTATAAATACAGTTGACTTGTAGACAAATATTCATGCCCACAAGCCTATGTTACAAATATATTTTATTTTATCTTACTATTGCATACCTTCTAATTAGTATACAAATAATACTTTTATTAAGAGTATAAAAATCTTCAAACAAAGAGAAACCCTATACCATAATCACAAATCATATTTATTTTACTGATTGCAAGGATCGTATTCATGTACTCTATGTTCTGGAGACTCCAACTGAATAGTGACATGCTTTATAGGTATAGAAAAATGATTCGACAAGCAATGTTGCACTTGATCTAAAATAATTCTGGAATGGTTATCTGTGAAACATTCATCTTCTACAACAACATGAGCACTCAAAACTGGTAAACCTGTAGCAATCATCGATATATGGAGATCATGTATTTCTCTAACATGCTCTATCGCAGATATATGTTTGTTTATAGCTTTTAAATCTATACCTTGTGGCACACGCTCAAGTAAAATATTTGTCGCTTTCTTACCTATAATAACTGCTCTGAAAATTATAAATAGAGCAATAAATACAGATACTATAATATCGAATAAATATATTTTTGTAATATATATAAGTCCTGCAGCAACTACAACTCCTATAGATCCCAAAGTGTCTGCCAACACTTCTAAAAACGCAGCTCCCATATTCATATTATCTTTTTGCGATGACATTAATATAAATATTGAAATTCCATTTGCGACTAATCCTACAACACCCATGACACCCATAGAATCTGCATGTATTTGCAAAGGATTTATAAGTCTTGATATTGCTGATACAACTATAGATGCGCTGATTGCTATCAGCAAAACAGCTTGCGCCAAAGCACCCAAAATTTCCGCTCTTTTATATCCCCAAGTGCCTTTATCATCAGCTGGCCTTTCAGTTAGATTAGCTATATACAAAGCTAATACAAGCCCAACAGTATCAGCAAACATGTGCCCCGAGTCAGCCATAAGCGATAGAGAATTGGATAAGAAGCTGATAATAATTTCAGCGATTGCGATGCCTAATGTCAAAGCAAGTACGAGAATTAATCTAAATTTATTCTTTTTATGTTTCACGAACTCCATGTTGTCATGACTGTGATCATGATCTAATAGTCCGTGAGAATGATTGTGGCTGTGACTGCTTGTATGATCGTGAGAATGAGCATGATTATGCGCGTGATTATGGTTATTATTTGCGTTCTCATCGCAAATAGTATCAATACTGCTTATATCATCACTATTTTTATTACCATGTTTCTCATTTAATTCTTTTTCATCACAACAATCTTCGTTATCACTATTTCTTGTTGTTTCATTTTCTACATTAGAATGTTTATGTGTGTGACATATATCGAAATGTTTGACATCTTTCATGACTATTTTCCCATTTTCCGCATTATGCGCGAATGTGGATTGTTCTTGTTCGATTTTTGAATTATTTTTTGAATTGTCGCATCCTAGATTGTCATTTTCATCTATATGCATATTATTTTTTTTGCTAACAGCATCTTTGTTATTTTCCATAATTATACGCTTCTCGTCTCATTTCACATTCTAATAACGTTAGAATTATTTCACATATTTATATTAAAATCTCGTTTTTATTACGGAGAGTTAAAATTTCACTAAAACCTTGCAATTACTTGAAAATCATTCCTATTTATATAATTTTTTACACATATTTTTCAGCATTTAACAGCATTTATTACCCGCTATGATATAATTATAGTTTAAACATTATTGTTAATTTTTTATTATTTAAAAATGCTTTGCATATAACCAAATTAGAGAATTTTTGTTATATGCTAAATAATATTTTCATAAATAATTACAAAGTTAATAATATTGTTCTATTTGAAAATTAAACAAAATTTTGTATAAAATATACTACTTACAAATACAAAAATTACTATTTATAAATTTACATACACATCAATTTAATGAATTAACACAAAAAATCAAACATATTTTGTATAATAATAGGGGCTGAGCCGACAGAGGAAGAAATAATGTTTAAAAACCGTTTATCAAAGAACACCCCAAACAGAGTGTTTATAGCAAAACTTGCAGGCACCACAGTGTTCGACCCTATCGGAGATAAACTAGGCGTTTTAAGCGATGTAGTATTACATTTTTCTTATGGCGACAATCCGCTAAAAGCTATTGGTGTAGTAGTTGAAGTTCCTGGCAAAAAAAGAGTATTCTTACCTCTTTCTCGAGTAACATCTATAGAACCTGGAGCAGTAATATCTACTGGAATAGTAAATATCAGACGTTTCACGCAAAGAAATGTTGAAGTGCTAGCAGTAGCAGATCTTCTCGACAGAGTAGTAAGTTTAAAAGACGGCACTGGTCAAGCAGTTATAGTAGATGTTGCTATAGAACGCAATAATGCTAAAGAATGGGAAGTGTCACAACTAGCACTGTTGCGCTCTAAAGTCACAGCTCTTGGAATAAGGCGCACCGGAGAATCTCTTATGGTATCACCTAAAGATGTTGTAAACCTGCGTGAAAACACTTTACCTAACGAAGCAAGTAGCTTGCTTGCCGCATATGAAGACATGAAATCAGCCGACATAGCCGATATGATGCACGACCTGACTCCTTCGCGAAGAATACAAGTCGCACACCAGCTCGCTGATGAAAGACTGGCTGATATTCTTGAAGAACTCGGAGAAGGCGACAGGGTCGCAATTTTATCTTCCTTAGATTCAAAACGTGCAGCTGATATTCTTGACGCTATGCAACCTGACGACGCAGCAGACCTTATTAGCGAATTACCACAGTCGCAAGCTGAATATCTGCTCGACTTAATGCAACCTGACGAAGCAGAAGATGTGCGAAGATTGCTAGCTTATGAAGAATATACTGCAGGTGGTCTTATGACAACCGAACCAGTAATCCTCCCTCCTGATGCAACTGTTGCAACATTACTTGCGAGCGTTAGAAAACAAGATGTGCCACCAGCGCTAGCAACATTAGTTTGTGTCGTTAGACCTCCACTTGAAACACCTACAGGCAAATTCTTAGGTGTTGTGCATATACAAAGAGCGCTTAGGGAACCACCGCAAACTCTACTGGGAAATATTCTCGACACAGATATAGAAAGCCTGGAACCTCAAGCGCAAATTGGTACAGTAACACGTCTTATGGCTACATATAATTTAACAGCTATCCCAGTTGTCGACGAAGACGACCATCTACTTGGCGCTGTTTCTGTTGACGACGTGCTCGACAACTTAATGCCTGATGATTGGCGTAGCGCTGAAGATGAAATTACTGACGAAGCAGTGACAAGGAGTGCTAATGGCTGAACGTTTAGACACACCAGTAACCAAAAGACGCAAATGGATGCCACAACTGAACGAGCGCTTTTCGTTCACAGAAACTTTCGGAAAATTTTCTGAACGCTTTGCATCATTCATGGGCACACCTGTTTTTATTTTATATATGACTATATTCGTGTTTTTGTGGATAACAGTTAATTTGATTGGAATTTACGGCTATAAATTCGACAAGTATCCTTTCATACTTTTAAACTTAGCTTTTTCTACACAAGCTTCTTATGCCGCTCCCCTAATTCTATTAGCACAAAATAGACAAGATAACCGTGATCGAGTCATAGCAGAGCAAGATAGACAAAGAGCTGAACAAAACTTAGCTGATACAGAATATTTGACTCGAGAAATAGCTAGTTTGCGTATAGCAATATCAGATTTAGCTACACGTGATTTCGTGAGAAGTGAAATGCGCGATTTGCTTGACGAAATAGAAGCAATGCACCTTCAACACATTGAAAAAGCAAGTCAGGACAGTAAAAATTCTGACAATGATAATGACAGTGACCAGCATTCGCACACAATGCGTGACACATGAAATTTATAAAACTATAAATTTTACAGCTTAATCACGACTGAATATATCTCTACTATATACTTTCCAAGCGATATCTTTTATTTTTTCGTCTATACGGTTGGCAACAACAACATCTGCAATCTTCTTAAACTCGTCAACATTTTTTATCACTTTGTGCATGCCAAAATGTGTCTGCGAAACATTAGGCTCGTAAATAACAATTTCGACATTTTGGTTTTCGAGCCTTTTCATAATTCCTTGAATTGAAGATTGCCTAAAATTATCAGACATTGTTTTCATCGTCAATCTATAAATACCCACTATTGGTTTGCTATCAGCATTTTGTTTATAATCTTTTCTTCTTAAATCATTTATTTGCTTATTTTCCTCAGCTTTTCTCAGCACTATTTCAGAAATAAAATCTTTACGTGTATTATTTGCTTCAACTATAGCTTTCATTATTTCATTAGGCACACTGTTAAAATTAGCTAAAAGCTGTTTCGTGTCTTTAGGTAAACAATATCCGCCATAGCCAAATGATGGATTATTATAAAAATCACCTATACGCGGGTCTAAACAAACTCCTTTTATAATGCTTTTAGCGTTCATATTTTTTACTTCAGCATATGTGTCCAGCTCGTTGAAAAATGCTACACGCATAGCTAGATACGTGTTAGAAAATAGTTTCACAGCTTCAGCTTCACTAGAATTCATTACAAGTGTTTGAATTTTTTCTTTTAATGCTAAGCTTTTTGCCATCTCAAGAAATTTTTCAGCTAAAAGAATACGCTCATCTGTTTTTTTATTTAAACTATTTTCAAACAATTCATATTTAGGTACACCTATAATTATTCTTGAAGGATACAAATTATCGTATAATGCTTTTCCTTCTCTCAAAAATTCAGGCGAAAAGAAAATATTCTGATTAGGATATTTTTTAACAATGCTTTCCGTATATCCAACAGGTATTGTAGATTTTATAATAATCGTAGCTTTTGATTTCGCTTGAACTATATTTTCTATAACTTTTTCAACGCTTGAAGTATCAAAATAGTTCTTGTCTGTATCATAATTAGTAGGGGTCGATATTATAATAAAATCAGCATTTTCGTATGCTTTCTCATATTCAGTTGTAGCAATTAAGTTTAAATTATGATTCGACAAATATTCTTGAATATAACTATCTAATATTGGAGATTTTCTATTATTTATAAGTTCTATCTTATTTTCATCAATATCAATAGCCGTAACTTCATGTTTTTGAGCAAATAGTATTGCATTAGATAATCCAACATAACCTGTTCCAACTACTACAATTTTCATATTTTCTCCATTTTATTTTAATCATTCAGTCTATAATCAGATTTCACTTTCTTATAAAAACTTTTCATCAACTCTGCAACTTTATATTTCAGCGTCTAAAATTTCTCAATTTATGCGGAATAAATGTAAATATACGACCAATTTTAAAAGCATAACTACTACGTAAAGCGACAATTTCGTTTTCTTTTGCTTCATTTATTCTTTTTATTTCATTATTTAAAACATGATTTTCATAATTTAACATTGCAATATAATTTGCAAATATACTTTCAAATAATGCTTTCTCGTCAAAAGTGAGTTTTTCAATAAAAATATTTCTTTGCTGTTCATCAAGAATATTATATAAGTTAGTTATATGATAAATCAGTGAATATAAAATATTTTTATAAACTATATTTTTTTGTTCAACAGTAAATTTTGTTTTTTCAGCTATTTTTTTCACATTCAAAAAAGTTATATAATACCCATACAAATTTTTGTAAGTTTTAGAAACTGTCATTATGGAATTTTCTCTAACACGTCTATGATATGTTATTTCATTCATAACATTTGCTTTTTTAGCATTAATAAGTGCTGTAAATACAAATAAATTATCTTCATGCAATATTCCATCATAAAAATATATATTGTTTTCCAACAAAAATTGTCTACGCGCAATTAACAAACAAGCGGATACAATATAATCATCATTCTTGTGCATTTTTACTATTAAGTCTTTTCCATTTAAAGCACTATCGTATTTACCTTTGCGCACATATTTATCATGAGTGAAATCTTTTTGTTCTTCCTCTATACTTTTTTTCTCAAAAAATATATCAGCTGAAGAAAATAAAATATCCAAATGCTGTTTTTCTGCTTTATTGTAAAGCATTTCAAGAGCTTTTTCGTGCATTTTATCATCGCTGTCTAAAAAACAAATATATTTTCCTTTAGCTTTTTTTATACCAACATTCCTAGCAACTGATAAACCTGCATTTTCTTGCTCTACAACCAGTATATTAGTTTTTTCTGCAGCATACTTAGATATAATCTCAGCACTTTTATCCGTCGAGCCATCATTAATGCAAATAACCTCAAAATTCGTAAAAGTCTGCCTATATAAGCTATCTAAGCACTGTGGCAAATATTTTTCCATATTATATACAGGCACTATCACAGACACGGCTATGCGCTTATTACCATTTATCATAAATTCATTACCTTATATTTTTTATTTTATTTTTAATTTTACTAGGCATTCTTACAACAGTATTACCTAACTTATAACTAGTTGAATTATAGATATCATTTATTCGATTATTTTTTTGCGCAATTATATTATTCTTTTTTGTAATAATATTATCTTTACTTTGTATAACATTATTAGCATGCGTTAGTTTATCTTCAAGATATTCAACTTGTTCAATAAGTATATTTATTGTTAAATTTTCTTTAGTGTCACCTAGTATTTTTTTCAATAAATCATATTCTCTTTTATCATAATAATATTCATCTTCATGACCAATTATATCTAAAGCCAAAAATCCTTTTTCTTTAAGCAATTCACATATATTTATAAATTTTGAAACATGTATTGAATACAAATGCCATAAGGAAAGTTCTAAAGCCCAATTCACATATGCTCTGCGATATTGTTCATAGATACCGTCGCTTTCGAGTTTATTTTTTAAAAATAACAATGCGTGATAAAAACAATCCCATGATTTTTCTCTTGTGCTCGACAAAGATTGCGCAATATTTACTCGTTGGTGAGCAAAAATTTTTGGAACTACTGTAATCTTATGTGCTTTAACTAAAGCATAAAACACAAAATACATGTCATTAGTAGTTCTCAGCTCTTGGAAACGTATATCTTGTTCGATAATAAATTCACGCAAGAAAAGTTTGTCCCATGCCCATCCTCTAAAACATCTAAAAATATCATCTTTTATATCAATACTACTGAAAGGTAAAAATTCAGGAATAAATTGTTCTTTAAAAGCATTCTCACAAGAATAATATTTTTTTTCTCTACTTTCATATAAATCAGCTTTAAAAACACAAATTTGCGCATCGTGTTCTTCAGCTTTCAAATATGCTTTTTCTAACATGTCAGGTTCAAAAAAATCATCTGCGTCTAAAAATGATAAATATTTTCCTCTAGATAATTCTATGCCTTTATTTCTAGAATAACCCGCGCCTGAATTTTCTTGGTCTACAACAAAAATATGATTTAACTTTTTCTCATATTCACGTAAAATATTTATCGAATTATCAGTTGAACCATCATTTATACATATAATTTCAATGTCTTTTAATGTCTGTTTGACTACGCTGTCTAAACATTGCCTCAAATACTGCTCAGCATTATAAACTGGTATTATTACAGATACTTTTACCACTGGTTTCCTCACAAAACAAATACGCATCCAGTATAATTAGATATACATATCATCTTTATTTGATTTTAACATTATATTTCACATTTTAATGCACACCTAATTTAATTACAGTATTTTATGTATCATACGTTTCATTAATATTAATTAGAAAATATGTATTTAATAAAATAAAATCTATAATAATAAAATATAAAATTTCACATGCATATCGATTTACATAGAATGAACAAAAATGTTTGAAAAAAAATATATACTGGCATTAGATCAAGGAACTACATCTACCAGGGCAATAATTTTCAATCATAATGGCGAAATTGTTTCTAAAAGCCAATTTGAACATAAACAAATTTTTCCACGCCCAGGTTGGGTAGAACACGATCCTTTAGAAATATGGGAAAACACTAAAAAAGTAATAGGTATAGCACTTTTAGAAGCCGATATTAATAGACACTCACTTGCAGGAGTCGGAATAACTAATCAAAGAGAAACAACTGTCATATGGAATAAAAATACTGGTATCCCAATCTATAACGCAATAGTTTGGCAAGACACCCGCACACAACAAATATGTGACAAAATGGCTCTAGTTGCTAAAAAAAATTTTAGTTTAAAACATGAAAATGAAATTTTAAAAAATACTGTTATAAATGAAAATAATTTCTATGAAAAAAATATTAATCGCTTTAAAGACATATGCGGACTTCCTCTAGCAACATATTTTAGTGCACCAAAAATTAAATGGATATTAGATAATATTCCTAATGCTAAAAAACAAGCAGAAAAAGGTGAATTATATTTTGGCACAATGGACAGCTGGTTATTATGGAATCTAACTGGAGGAACAAGTGGCGGAGTACATTTTACTGATGTAACTAACGCTTCACGCACAATGTTGATGAATATAAGAACACTCCAATGGGATGAAAATATTTGTAAAGAATTTGATATACCAATGTCCATGCTTCCTGAAATAAAATCTAGTAGCGAAATTTATGGTTATGGCAGAAAGAACGGACTCTTAATAGATACTCCAATAGCTGCAATTTTAGGTGACCAACAAGCTGCTACTTTTGGACAAGCTTGTTTCACAAAAGGTCAAATGAAAAACACTTATGGTACAGGTTGCTTTATCTTATTAAACACTGGAGAAGAAGTTGTCACGTCTAAAAAAGGACTTTTAACAACTGTTCTATACAAATTAGCAGACAGCAAACCAGTATATGCATTAGAAGGTTCAATAGCTGTAACAGGGTCTTTAGTGCAATGGTTAAGAGATAATTTGGGCATAATTAATAAAGCTTCAGAAGTCGAAATTTTAGCTAAACAAGTCCCTGATACTGGTGACGTTTATTTTGTACCAGCATTTTCAGGACTTTTCGCTCCGCATTGGAGACCAGATGCACGTGGAATTATCGCGGGTTTGACTCGTTTTTCAAATAAATTGCATATAGCTAGAGCGGCTTTAGAATCCACTGCTTTACAAACTTATGAAGTTATTCAAGCAATGTATAAAGATAGCGGAGTAAAACTAAAACAGCTCAAAGTTGACGGCGCCATGACGTCTAATAATTTATTAATGCAATTTCAAGCAGATATTTTAGATGTAGAAGTTATATGCCCTAAAGTTAGCGAAACAACAGCTTTAGGAGCGGCATATGCAGCTGGGCTCGCTACAGGTTTTTGGGCAAACACTGAGCAAGTAAGCCAAAATTGGCAGATGGGAAAAAGCTGGAATCCAAGCATGAGCGAAGAGGATCGCTCAGAAAAAATTTCTTCATGGAAAAAGGCAATATCAAAATCTTTAAGTTGGACTTAAAAAAGCCGTACATATACAATAGGTAATGGAAAATTTTTTCCACTTGTACAGTCGGAATATGGGAGTTTTACGCTCCCATTTTCTTTTAATTTTTTATAAAAAATGGCTTTCAAGAACATATTTTATAAGTAATATATTTATTTACTATTGACGCATTATCTGCTTATTACAGATGCTATATGCATAGTGTTTTTTAGAAAAATTTTCCAAAAAAATTTCGTTTTTTTATTAAAATTAACGATATTTTCACTAAATATTTATATTTACTCTAGAATAGTAGACGTATAGTAAAGAACATGTGAAAGGTAAAAAGTGAACTCAGATAATGATTTGCGACAAGTAGATGACACACCTGAGCAGTTAAGAATACGTGCTGAGAAACGTCAAACAATGCTCGATCGCGGAATTGACCCCTACCCTGTTATTTTACCTATAACATCAAATATTAAACAGGTTCGCCAGAAACATGAAGGACTTGAAGCTGACCAACAAACATCAGATATTGTGGGTCTTGCAGGGCGTGTTGTTTTCTTACGCAACACAGGAAAGTTATGTTTTGTAACTCTTCAAGATGGTGAAGGAAATAAACTTCAAGCGATGTTTTCGGTCGGAGAAATCGGCCCTGAATCGCTATCTGATTTTAAAGCAATGGTAGATTTAGGTGATCACTTATTCGTACATGGTAGAGTTATTGCTTCAAAACGTGGCGAGTTATCAGTATTTGTTTCAAAATGGCAATTGGCTGCAAAAGCACTTAGACCTCTTCCTAAAACCTATGTAAATGATAAAGGCGAAATGACTTCTTTATCTGAAGAAAGTCGCGTACGCCGTCGCCATTTAGATTTAATTATGCGTGAAGATGCACGTAAAATGGTTCGCGAACGTTCAGCAGTTGTACGCTCTATACGCGAATATTTCCACAGCAAAGGTTTCATAGAAATTGAAACACCAATGTTACAAATTTTACATGGTGGAGCTTCAGCTCGTCCTTTTGTAACACATATGAACGCTTTCGACACTGATTTGTATTTGCGTATAGCACCAGAGCTTTATTTGAAACGCGCAGTTATTGGTGGAATAGATAAAGTTTTTGAGATTAATCGTAATTTCCGAAACGAAGGTGCTGATTCTTCACATTCACCTGAATTCTCGATGCTTGAAGCATATGAAGCTTATGGCAATTACGACACTGTCGCAGAAATTACAACTAGTTTTATTAAAAAAGTTGCTCGAGATGTTTACGGTAGTGAAATTGTAACATTGCATGATGGCACTAAATATGATTTCAGCGGACAGTGGCAGCAATTGAGTTTATATGACTCTTTATCTGAAGCTGTAGGGGAAAATATAACACCTGAAACAAGTGAAGATACATTGCGCTCGTTAGCTAAAAAATTTGACATCGATATACCTGATCATGCTTTACCAGGTAAAATCGTTGAAGAACTTTGGGAAGAATTAGTTGGACACAAGCTTTATAAACCGACTTTTGTACGCGATTTCCCAGTTGATACTTCTCCACTTACTAGAGATCATCGTAGCAAAAAAGGCGTCGTTGAAAAATGGGACTTGTATGTACGTGGTTTTGAGCTAGCAACAGGCTATTCAGAACTTGTTGATCCTGTAATCCAACGTGAGCGTTTTGAATCACAAGCTCTAGCAGCTGCTAAAGGAGATCCGGAAGCAATGGTTTTGGATGAGGATTTCTTGGAAGCTATGGAACAAGGAATGCCACCTGCTGGAGGTATGGGCATGGGACTCGACCGTTTACTCATGGCACTTACTGGACTCGGCATTAGAGAAACTATTACTTTCCCACTTGTGAAACGTGAAACAAAAAATTAACATTCGATTGATAGATTGAACATTTTATAAAGCCTTGCTTTCTGAAAATAGTTTTGAAAGCTTGGCTTTATTTTTATATAAATTTATAGAATCATCTCAATAAATCAAAAACAATAAATGCAGAAAAATATATCACGTATAAAAATGCTCTGAAAATACATCAGCAACATTTGTTAAACAGTTTGTTCATATATAAAACAAAATGTTAATATTATTATGATTACTCCACTTATTCGATCGACTAGTTTAGCGTATTTTTCGCTCATAAAATATTTTCGCAAATAATTTGTGCATATGACCATTAAGAAAAATGATAATATTCCAAAAAACATGTGAATTATTCCAAGTGAAGCTCCCATAAAGATCTTATTTACTCCTTTTGCCATAAAATTAGGGAAAATAAGCAAAAAAGTAAATCCCACTTTAGGATTTAACATATCGCACAAAAATCCTTGTGTAAAATGTTTAATATATTGTTTTTTTGATATTTTTGTTGCACTAGATTTCAAATATGAACCACTTGAAATCAAATACATATTTTTATTCTCAGTATTATTTTCTCGACTTTCTAATGCGAAATCATTATTGCTTTTAATATTAGTTTTATTTGCAATATATTTTTTATTCCTAGTTATTTTATATATTATTGGATAAATTGTTTTTTCTTTCCAATTTGGATATGAAGCTAAGAAAAAATTGCATCCTATATAAAACATGTAAACTATTCCTACTATTTTCAACATATCAAATACTATAGGATGAAAAGTAATCAGTGTTTGCATGCCTGTAACAGCAATCATTGCCCAAGCGAATATTCCAATCTGAACTCCTATGGCTGCAACTAGCGCTAATTTTCTGGGTTGCAAGATTGCTGCACGTAGCATAAAAGTAAAATCTATTCCTGGTATCATTGTGAATATGATTGAAACTACAGTAAATTTAAGCAATGCTTCTGTATAAGTCATTTACTTTATCCATCCGTAACCTGTTGAAACATAATTAAGTATAATTCAGCATTTTACTTATTCAATCAAGCATATATTACATATATTTTGAAATATGCGTTATATTTGTCACAACATAATTTATTTACTTTCACTATATAAACTTTTTATTCACGCCTATATAAGCGCATATTTTGTTTATATTTATATAATCATTTAGTTTTACAAAACCAACTTAAAAGCATAATAAATAAAGCACGTTTATTATATGACAATTATCCCACGAGTAAATTATCAATCAATCTAGTACCTTCAACTTTAGCTGCACAAATAATCAATTTTTGTTCACTATTATTTGCAGGTAAGAAAGTGTAAGGATCTACTATTGCGAAATAATCTAAATCAATTCCTTTAGTTTCTTCAAGTTTTTTTGAATAGATTTCCTGAACTTGTTTGATTTCCATTCCCCATAACAAGTTATCTCTAGCACCTTCTAAAGATTTATAAATTTGTAGAGCTAAAATTTTACCAGCATCAGATAAATATGCATTACGACTAGAAAGAGCTAAACCTTTCTCATTTCTTTTAATTGGAACAGCACAAATTTGCACGCTCATATCCAAATCCTCAACCATATTCCTTATAACAGCAAGTTGTTGTGCATCTTTTTGTCCGAAAAAAGCATAATTTGGCTTAACTAAATTGAACATTTTACATACAATTTGACATACACCGTCAAAATGACCAGGACGAGTACTACCTTCATAAACTTGTGATAAAGCACCAACCTTCAAACTAATTTGACGCGTATCAGAATACATTTGTTGAACACTCGGAGCGAAAACAATATCTACTCCATTAGATTCACATATTTGAAGATCAGCATCTAATTTTCTTGGGTAACTGTTATAATCCTCATTAATTCCAAACTGCAAAGGGTTTACAAAAATTGAAACGATAACTTGCTCTGCCTTATTTTTAGCCGCTTTGATTAACTCAATATGGCCTTCATGCAATGCACCCATTGTCATGACAAGAGATATTTCTTTACTCCTATCAATGATTTTACGTAATTCACTTTTTGTTTCAACAACTATCATTTTCTTTCAGACTCACCTTCACATTATTAAACTGAATAACACTTAATTATTTCACAAATACTATCAAAAGTTTCCTGCGTAATAATTTTCTCTCTCAAACATTGTGTAGCTGAGCTCTCCACAAGTTTCATATATAAATCAAGTAAATCGCTTCTATTTATATTAGCTATAGATTGAATATGTTTTTCTATAGTTTGTACATCTGAACGTACAACAGGACCACTTATACCTCCAGCTCGCTCAGATAAAGCTCTATCTAGTGCCGCTTGGAAAAGAGGTTTCACAATTAATTCAGGATTTTCAACACCGACTATGTCTAACATTTCCAAACTCTGACTCATTATCAAAGCCATATGATTGGCTCCATGTGATAAAGCCGCATGATAAAGTCCTTTATATTCACTGTCAACAATTATAGGATTACCACCCATTTCAACAACTAAAGCCTGCGCTAATGGCAACATCATTTTATTACAATCAATAGCAAAACTGGCTTTTTTAAGTTTAGAAACATCTAAACTTGTACCTGTAAAAGTCATAATCGGATGAATACACATACCAATGGCGTTCTTTACTCCAGCAAAAACTTCCATACCACACCTGCCACTAGTGTGAATAAGTATTTGATTATCTTTAAAAACATTATTATCAGCAAGATTTTGAATTGTAGGATAGAGTGCATCATCAGGTATCGTGAAAAATACTATTTCACTTTTTTCAATTACTTCTTCTATGGAGCAAATTTCTACTCCATTCAAAATAGCATTGACTCTTTCAATATTATTATCGTTATTTGTATAAACGGCAGTTATTTCATTGCCACATTCACGTAAAAGTGAAGCTAATACTAGCCCTACTTTTCCAGCACCAATTATACCGATCTTAAAATGTAGATGCGTATTTGAATTTAAATTTTTCACTGATAAACTCTCTTCATCCATTGTTCTTTTTCTTCTTTAAGCCTGTTAGTTCCAAATAGAGATTCTAATCTACACAGCTCTTCTTTGGCTAGTTGTGTATTCAAACATTTAACACGTGCTCCAGCGAAATGTTGTACTAAATGAATTTCTAAAGTAGCCAAATCTAATTTTTCAGTTATAAAATTTTGTTTGATTCCAAAAGATTGAGCCCTTTCATGCGGTATTATTGCAAGTTTTCTAGTGAAAAATCCATACCTAACTAAAATTACATTATTCGTAATACAGTAAGACATTCTAGAATATTGTAATGGATGAAAAATTTTTACTATCTTTCTTAGTTTTTTAAAATATGTTCCATTATTTGAATTAAACATACCTTCAAATAATATTTTTTCATCATTTTCGATATGACTATCATTGTTTACTAGCTTTTTGAAAACCAAATGCACTAAGTTTAAAACTTGTTTATCCTCAACCATAGGCGCATAGCCGTCGCTATAAAAATTTTTTTCTTCATGACTACTGTAAGCAGCTTTAACTGTTTCTATTTCCCATTGCTTAAAAATACGCCAAATTAAAGGTTGCCTCAAAAATAATGCATGTATCCTAAAAGGAGGAATTGTTTCATGTTTTAGTGATGTAAGCCCTCTTTTTACTCTAAAACCATCAGGACTAATTTTTAGTTCAAATCCGAATAGTTCATTAATAGGAGTGTATACCGTACCTATTAGAATGTGAATAAAAATTAGGATAATTGATAAATTAGTAAGAATAAACTGTATATTAAAATCGTATATATATGATAAAAGATTTTTACGTAAAAAAAATCCGAAGCATATTGAATAAATAAGTGATAGCGCAATGAGTATGGTTATTATTCTGCTAATTATAGCAACTTTAATATATTTTTTATTATCCAATTGGTATTTCACTATTTCAGGAGCAACAGGAGCGAAATATTGTAAATCATTTACACCTAATTTTTTATCCACAGTTTTTTCATTCAAATCTGTTTTACGTTCAGATATTTTCACACCTGCCATCAAAGCTAAAATAGTGTTTCGTAAATCATTTAATTGGCGAGTTTTCATATATGCAATTATTATATTGGATTCTTTTTCACCAGCAGCTTCTATGTTGAGTTTACCTAAACCGAATATTCTGCCAAATAGAGGATAAGCTATATCAACTGTCTGTATTCTATTTAAACGCAAATATCTTTCTTTTTTAAAAAAAATTCCTTTTTTATAATAAATATTAATATCATCAATAGCATACCCAATGTGTATCCACCAAAAATATACTAATAAAAATAACAATATTAAAAATATAAATATGCTTAGTAAAATATAAATATAATATTGATATATAAAATCACTTACAAAAAATAATTTATAGAAAGCATCACTTTCTTTAAAAAGCAAATATGCAACAATTCCAAATATTATTTGCCAAAATTCCAAAATTGGAGTTATCCAATGCACTCTATTCCATTTAAGTTTTAAATTTGAAAATTTTTTTTCAGTATTCATATAATTATCCGTATCAGAAATTTTATAAAAAATTCATTTAATTATGTATTTTTATAATCCTGCAAGATTTGCTTCGCCTAGTTCGAGTAAACTCTTGCGCAATGCTTTAGCTTCTTTTTCTTCAACACCTATAAGCGGTGATAGCGATTGATATGACGCAGTATGAAAAGTAATCCTAGCTAAATTATATTTCCTCAAAAACGGTCCTTGTTCTACGTCAATAAACTGTAATCTACCATACGGTATAACTATTACTGATTTAAACAATACGCCTTTAGATATTATGAAATCTTTTTCGGTTTGCGCATATTTGTAATTATCAATTTGTCTACCGATTATATATAGTCCCCAAATATAAATAATTGCAACAGGTAATAATATTAGCAATATCCAAATTATTTGAATGAAAAAATAAGTAATAATAACTACAATTAAGGCAGGTAGCAATATGAATAAAGTCAACAAAGTCCTTCTAATTTTTTTCATTTTTGAACTAACAAATTTATAATTTATGTTGTTAAAACTTAATTCTTCATCCATAAAACCTCAAAATAATACCGATATAAACCATTTTTTACACTTAATATACAATATATAGCTAGACTATTCTATTTTAAAGTTCTAATATGACTATTTGTTACTTTACTTTTTATTTAATAAAGGATGTCGAAAGTGCAAGTACCTCAATGGATGTTTTCTTCTTTCATAACCAGTCTAAAAAATATTGGCGCTACTGGTGAAATAGAAAATATTAACATACTCGCTAATAAATTACTTGATGTTCTTAAAGATAAGCAAAGATACTATCATAATTTAAAAAATTTAGCTTTTATTTTAACAAAAATTGACGAGCTAGCTGATTCTACTCATAATTCAGATTGCGTTAGAATTGCGGCTTGGTACAATGCTGTATATTTCAACTCGTATTTAGGTTTCACACAACCTGCTTTTGCAGATATAAATCCTATTGAAATTTTATTTGACGATTTATTATCATTAGGCGTAGACTTCGATGTCGCAAAGCACGTTTCTAATATCATATCTATAGGTGATAACATAAAATGCACAAGTGACGTGGATGCTCAAGTTCTATTCGACTGTTCCATAGCTATTTTTGCAAGTACGCCACAAGAGTTTAAAAATTTCTTAGATATGGCACAAAAAGAATGTTCCAGTATTTCTTCGTGGATAGTTTTAAAAGCTCGCAAACGTTTTGTTAATAGATTGCTTACTCGCGCAAAAATATTTTTATCACCAATGGGTCAAATGTGGGAAATACCTGCCAGACAGAATTTATCTGCAGAATTAGTTCGACTCGAAGCAAAACTCAAAGGTATGCCGACTTCAATTTTAGACGGAGCAGTCGATGACTTACAAAATGACAATACTAACACAAGCGATACTGTCGTCATAAAAAGAGTTTCCATAGCTAATAAACTTTTGAAAGCAAAAAACAATTCCGTACAAGAACAAGATGATTATTCATCTAGTAGTTTAAATAAAATCCCATCTATAAATTCTAATACACAGTCTATAACTAAAATTGATGATTTAACTTCTTCATTAGAGATGGTTGAAGATTGTTTAGAATCCACAGATAAAAAAGATGATAATTGTGCAGAAAATATAGAATTTGAATAGTACAAACTTTAAAAACATTTTATATTAATAAACATATTACTTTTAAGCATGCTAACTGTAAGCACTTATTTTGCAACTATTTTAATAATAAAGTTATACACATTTTAATATTTTCTTTTCTTTTTATTCTAATTTTTATTTTATTTTATTTATACAAATTATTATTCAGAAAGGAAAATAATGAGTTTTTACACAGTTGATAGCAACGAATTATATAACACTTCTACTCTAATAAATTCATGCGCAGATTCTATAAGATCTCAAGTGCAAACAATGATGGGATACTTACAAAATTTAGAAAATTCATGGAAAGGTAGCGCAAGCGCACAATTTCAGGGACTAACAACAAATTGGCATCATGCACAATCACAAGTTGAAGAAGCTTTATGTCAAATATCTTCACAATTAAATATTGCAGCAAATAATTATAGTCAAGCTGAAAGCGATGTAGCATCACTATTTAGTATGTAACTTATATAAATATTTGATTTTATATTTTTAAACAATAATGATTAATAAATATTGAGCGTATGCGTATTCTCGTAAACTGTACAAATATTTAACAGTTTACGAGATATAAAAAATTAGAAAATAAAAACTCGTTTAGAATAAGTCACATTGATTTGATTTATTTCCAATAATTTATTTCCAAAAATACTACAACAAAATTTTTGTTCATACATCCAAAAATATGCTAATAATTTTATTTATAAGTCATAAGTAATTGTCAAAGGAGCATGATCTGAAAATCTCTCGATATATTCTCCAGGTTTGTATACTGTAACATCTTGAACACAAGACACTATTTCACCTAAACCTATTTGATAATCAATACGCCAACCTGCATCATTATTATAAGCATTTCCACGCCATGACCACCATGTGTAAGGTCCTTGTAGGTTTGGATAAAAACTACGAGTTATATCTGTCCATCCTGAATCAAACCATTTATTTAAATAAGCAATTTCTTCATCCATAACACCAGCTGACTTATTATGATTAGGTTTCCAATTTTTAATATCTTGTTCACTGCGAACTATATTAAAATCACCGCAAACTAATACTGGGTTTCCAGTTTTTTTATTATAGTCATACAATTGTTGCAATCTTTTTGTAACTTTATCTAGATGAGCATATTTTTGTTGCATTTTTATAGTATTTATTTCTCCAGCGTGTAAGTATGCACATGCTAAACGTAAAGATTTGCCTTTTGGAGTCTGAATATCTGCTTCTATCCATCTACCAGTATCAACTGGTTGTTCTTCTTCCAAACTTGAAACTACATTTTCCAGAGGAAAACGACTCATTATAGCAACACCTGCTCGGCCTTTAATATCACAATGACAAGCTACAACATTCCAATTTGAATTTATTAATTCTTCTATTACTTTATCGTTAGCACGCACTTCCTGCATTAAAACAATATCCGGATTTTCTTGTGTCAACCAGTATTGCATGCCTTTACGATAAGCAGCACGTATGCCATTTAGATTTAAAGATGTAATTTTTAGCATAAACTTTAGGTCCTTTTTCAAGCTTTGATTTTAATAGATTTTCATAAATTTTTATATTTCAATATCCTCTTGCCATATTCACAATATTAGCAAGTAGCATTGCGCGTGTCATTGGTCCTACACCTCCAGGATTTGGAGAATAATATGATGCTTTGCAATAACATGCTGGATCAATGTCACCATATAAAACAAACTTATTTTTTTCTTCATTAAAATGTCTACTAACACCAACATCAATTAAAATTGAACCCTCACTAATATCATCAGGCTTGATTAAATATTTCACGCCAGTAGCAGCTATAATAACATCAGCTTGTCTAGTGTAATAACTCAAATTCTTAGTTCCTGTATGTGTCAAAATAACTGTGGCATTAATATCTTTACGCGTCAAAAGAGCAGGCAAGCTTCGACCAACTGTGACACCTCTTCCAACAACGCAAACAGTTTTACCATTCAAATCGATGTTATAGTAATCCAATAATTGTAAGATACCATGTGGAGTGCAAGGCAAAGGAAAATTAATTTTATCTTTAATCGATAAAACACTTTTACCTAAATTTTGAGGATGTAAACCATCTGCATCTTTTTCTGGTTTTATCAAGCCTAAAATCATATTAGTATCAATATGCTTAGGCAATGGAAGCTGCACAATATAACCTGTGCATTTCGCATCATCATTAAGTTGTTTTATTATTTCAATAAGTTCTAATTCACTTATATCACTGTCTAATTCAACTCTGATTGACCCTATTCCAACTTCTAAACAATCACGATGTTTCCCATTAACATAAGATACACTACCTGGATCTTTACCAACTAAAACTGTTGCCAATACTGGGTTTATACCTTTATTTTTTAGTTCTTCAACCTGTTGTTTTAAAGTTTTCTTCACTTCTAAAGCAACTTTTTTACCATCTAGAATAATAGCATTCATATCTTTTCACTTATAAATATTCGTACAACGGAAATTTGTCAGTTAAATCTTTTACGCGTCCACGCAAATTCTCATAATCAACTTCGCCTTTACAGCATTGTACTAATGCTGTTGCAATAATATCGGCAACTTCTTCAAACTCGGAACTTGCGAATCCTCTTGTTGCAAGAGCAGCAGTACCTATGCGTAACCCTGATGTGATTGTTGCAGGTCTTGGATCAAATGGAACAGCATTCCTATTAACTGTTATTGAAATATCATGCATTAAATTTTCAGCTTGTTTGCCATCAATAACACTGTTACGAAGATCTATTAGAACTAAGTGCACATCAGTTCCACCAGTCAACACATCTATTCCACAAGATTTTACATCATCTTGCAAAAGTCGTTTAGCTAAAATTTTTGCACCTTCAATTGTTCTTTTTTGACGTGTTTTAAAATTTTCAGTCATTGCTACTTTCATTGCAACAGCTTTTGCTGCTATAACATGCATTAAAGGTCCACCTTGTTGACCTGGGAAAACAGCTGAATTTATTTTTTTAGCAAAATCTGTTGTACCTGATAAGATCATTCCCGAGCGAGGTCCACCAATAGTTTTATGAATAGTAGTTGAAACAACATGCGAATGAGTAATTGGATTAGGATGTAAGCCAGCTGCAACAAGTCCTGCAAAGTGTGCCATATCAGTCCACAAATAAGCACCTACTTCGTCAGCTATGCTTCTAAATGCTTCAAAATCAATCTGTCTCGGATATGCACTCCAGCCTGCAATAATAACTTGTGGCTTTTCTTGTAAAGCAATATCTCTAACTTTATCCATGTCTATGCGATAAGTTTTTTCATCTACAGTATAAGCGGAAGCATTATATAATAAACCTGAAAAATTTATTTTCATGCCGTGTGTTAAATGTCCTCCATGAGCTAAAGCTAGACCTAAAATTTTATCCCCAGGTTTAGCCAATGCATGTAAAACTGCAGCATTTGCTGAAGCACCAGAATGAGGCTGAACATTTGCAAATTGCGCTCCAAATACTTTTTTCGCACGTTCAATAGCAAGAGATTCTGCTACATCAACCCATTCACAACCTCCATAATAACGCCTACCTGGATATCCTTCAGCATATTTATTTGTCAATACTGAACCTTGTGCCTGTAGTACTGCGCGTGGAACAAAGTTTTCTGAAGCGATCATTTCTAAAGTTGTTCTCTGCCTATTAAGCTCTTGATCCAGAACTTCAGCTATTTGCGGATCTAGTTCATATATTGATTGCGATAGTTCATTGCTCATCCTAATGCTCCTATTACTCTATGCATGATAAAAGCGTTTTCACTCTATTATATTTAAAACTCTTCCTATTGAAACAATAATGAATAAAAAAATCAGTTTTTATCTTAGTATTCAACATGTGAAATAAAAAATCCACAATGCTTTCTTACAATTTAATTCTATATCTACAATTTTGAATAAATAATTTAAAAACGTAAATTTTATCATTTTCCAAAAAACATAAAATAATTTTAGATAACGATAAGGATAAAAATAAGTCATTAAACTAAAAGTTGGCTACAATACATGTAACCAACTTTATATGTTATATTTTAGAGATTATTCACCAATTCCAAGAATTATATCTCTTCCTGGAACTGCTTCAATCAAGTTCTTTGTATAATCTTTTTGAGGATTGTCAAATATATCGTCAACATATCCTTTTTCGATTAATTTACCGTGTTGCATTACTACAACATCATCAGCAACTTCACGTACAACTGCTAAGTCGTGAGTAATGAATAAATAAGATAGTCCTAATTCATCTTGCAACTTTGTCAATAGTTTCAAAATTTGATCTTGCACAAGAACATCCAAAGCTGAAACAGCTTCATCAAGAACTATGACTTCAGGTTTTAACGCTAAAGCACGAGCAATTGCGACACGTTGACGTTGACCTCCTGAAAGTTCATTCGGATAACGCCTCATAGTAGACCTAGGTAGTGCAACTAAATCTAGTAATTCTGCAACTCGAGCTTTACGTTCTTCTTTAGTGCCAATATTGTGAATACGCAAAGGCTCTTCAATGCAACGATAAATTGAATACATAGGATCTAGAGATCCATAAGGATTTTGGAAAACTACCTGCATCTTACGACGTGTTTCAAATAATTCTTGTGATGACAAAGTCGAAAGATCAGTGCCTTCATAAAAGACTTTACCCGAAGTAGGCTCTAAAAGATTCAAGATAATATTTGCAACAGTTGATTTACCTGAACCCGATTCACCTACTAAAGCTAACGTATGTCCTCTCTTTAATGAGAAGGAAACATCGTCAACAGCTAAGAAAGTTTTTTTATCTGACTTTCGACTGCCAGGAATGTTGAATTCCTTAGTCAAGTTTTCCACACGAATTACTTCTTCGTCCTCAGGGCTTTCATCAATTTGGTGCAACAAATCTTTTGAATCCAAGCCTAATTCACGTGCTGTCTCAATACGAGCTGAAGCAAGAGAAGGAGCAGATGAAACTAGTCGCTTCGTGTAAGGATGCTTAGGTGTTCGCAAAATTTGCAATGCTGGACCAGATTCTACGATACGTCCACGGTGCATAACAACCAAATGCTCTGCGCGCTCAGCAGCTAAACCTAAATCGTGAGTAATGAACAAGACTGCAGTGTTAGACTCTTTAGTCATTGTTTCCAAATGATCCAAAATCGTTCTTTGAACTGTAACATCAAGAGCAGAAGTTGGCTCATCAGCTATCAAAAGCTTAGGATTAGATGCTAATCCAATAGCGATTAGTGCACGCTGACGCATTCCACCTGAGAATTCATGCGGATATTGCTTTGCGCGACGAGCAGCATCTGGAAGACCAGCTTGCTCTAAAACTTTTGTTACATGAGCATCTAATTCTTTCTTTTCGCAAATATTATTCGCGATAAGAGCTTCACGCACTTGGTATCCGATTTTCCACACAGGATTCAAATTCGACATAGGATCTTGCGGAACCATGCCTATTTCTTTACCACGCAATTCGACCATTTTTTTCTCAGGCAAATTAGTAATATCTTTGCCATCAAAAATAATTTGTCCACCAGTGATATGACCAGTACCAGGCAACAAACCGATAATAGCATGTGCAGTCGTCGATTTACCTGAACCCGATTCACCTACAATTGCAACAGTTTGACCTGGATATATAGTCAAATTTGCGCCACGAACAGCAGGCACAGTACCGGTTGAAGATTTAAACGCCACCTCAAGATCGCGTAATTCAATAAGAGGTTTTATTTCATCATTTTTATCTACAATATTTTCATTCATTATTTACGAGCCTTCGGGTCCAGAGCGTCGCGTACAACGTCGCCCATCATAATAAATCCAAGCACCGTCAATGCCAAACCGCCTGCTGGATAGAACAGAACTGATGGCTGGTTGCGTAAAGAAACTTGAGCTCGAGATATGTCTGCGCCCCATGAAACTATATCTACAGGTAAACCAAGACCCAAGAACGACAGTGTAGCTTCCGCAACAATAAATGCACCTAAAGCAACAGTAGTATAAACGATAATAGGAGCTGAAGCATTAGGCAAAATATGCCTTACTAATGTTGACAATCCCTTAGCTCCAAGAGAACGCGATGCAGTGACATATTCTTCATTTTTGATAGAAATAACTTCACCACGTGTAATACGCGCAATCTGTGGCCAACCAAATATAGCCAGCACAAGTACAACTGTAATTATTGATCGATTATTTTTAAACATTTGTGTAACAACAATAGCTGCTAATAGGAATGGAATAGCGAAAAATATATCAGTAACACGTGATAACAACGAATCCCAAAATCCTCCATAATATCCAGCTAACGCACCTATGATAGTACCAATCAAAGTAACTATTATTGTTGCTAGCACACCTACAGTTACAGATGATCTTGCACCATAAACAGTTCGTGCGAAAATATCACAACCTTGTAAGTCATAGCCGAAGATATGACCAGCTGTTGCAGGCTTTAACGAATTGTTTATTTGGCATGCATTTGGATCAACAGAAGTGAACATCCAAGGGAAAAGTGCAAGCAATATAGCTATAGTGATAATGACAGCTGAAAACCAAAATAATGGCCTACGAGACATCTTTCGCCATGCTTCGCCCCACATAGAACGCGGAGCTGACTCATCTCGAACAGCATCTACAGCACCCAAACCTGTTTCATCAATTTCAGAAACAAAATGTTCTTGTCCTTTATAAATTTTACTATTACTCATATCGTATCCTTGGATCTAGAATTGCGTATAGAGTGTCAACTAACAGGTTGGCTAACAAATAAACAATAACTAAAACTGTAGTAAATGAAACGACAGTAGGCGCTTGTCCTTGCAAAATAGCTTTATACATGGTTCCACCAACACCATTGATGTTAAAGATACCTTCAGTAATAATTGCTCCACCCATTAGAGATCCCAAGTCACCACCAATGTACGTAGATACAGGGATTAAAGAATTACGCAAAACATGCACCATAATGACTCTCCTCCTTGAAAGTCCTTTGGCGGTTGCTGTACGAACATAATCAGCGGTCATATTTTCAGCAACAGTAGTCCTTGTTAAACGCAAAACATATGCAAAGGAAACAGCTCCTAAAACTATCGCGGGCATTAGAAGCGAAATAAAAGTCGGACTGCTACCAGCAGTAATTGGTAACAACCCTAATTTTACACCTATCAAAAATTGCAAAACAAAACCTATAACAAATGTAGGCACTGCAATAACAAATAATGATATAACCAGCAAAGTGGCATCAAAAATGGTTCCTTTACGAAGCCCTGCAATCAGACCAAAAGCAACACCAAAAACGGTTTCAAATATTAAAGCCATAAATGCCAGTTTTATAGTTACCGGGAAAGCACCGGCCATTACAGATGACACAGCACGACCAGAGAAATCAACACCGAAATCTAGAAACAAAATACCTTTTAAATACAAAAGATATTGAACTATAAATGGCTGATCTAAATTATACTGTGCTTTAATAGCTTTCACTAAAGCTGGGGAAAGCCCCTTTTCACCTGCCAAAGCTAAAATAGGGTCACCTGGCAAGGAAAAGACCATAAAATAAATTAAAAAAGTTGCACCCAGGAATACTGGTATCAACTGCAACAATCTACGTCCGACGTAACGGAGCATCGGTTCCTCCATACAGTTCTCACTTCAAAAGTTAGAACCACTTTCTAAAATTGACGGAATTGCATTTACTTAATTGTAAATACAAACTTCTACTCAAACTCGAGCGAGCAAAGATCGAATCGAATCTTCACTCGCTCGAGTAAAATATATTCTATATTACAAGAAACTAATCGCTTATGTAAAGAACTATTTCTTCTCAACCTTCCATAAAATTGGCTGTGAGTTCCATGCGTACTTTACATTCTTGACATTTTCAGAGTATCCAGCAGTAACATTTGAATACCATAACTGAATTGATGGCAAGTCGCGGAATAGCATTTCTTGTGCTTTACTTAGAACCTTTGTTGCCTCTTTAAGGTCATGCTCACCATTAGCTTTCTTCATTGTTGCGTCCAACTCAGGATTTGAGTAAACAGCATCGTTTGAACCAGCACCTGTTACGTAAACAGGAGTAATGAAGTTACCTGCCCAAGGATAGTCTGCCTGCCAACCTGAACGAATTGCAGAAGTCAATTTCTTATCAGTAGCATCTTTACGCATTTCAGAGAACTGTGCATATGGCTTGCCCTTAGCATCAATCTTCAAAACTTCCTTGATGGAGTTAGTTACTGCTTCTACCCAATCGCGGTGTGATGCATCAGCGTTATATGCCAATTCAAATGCACCATCCCAAGGTGAAATCTTATTAGCTTTCTCCCATAGTTTCTTAGCTTCTTTAGGATTGAACTTGAATGCTTCATTACCTGGAACAGCAGCATCGAAACCTGGAACTGCTGGAGACGTAAAGTCAACAGCTGGTTTACGTGTACCTTGGAAGATTGTCTTAATGATTTGGTTACGATCTATTGCCATTGATATAGCTTTACGACGTAACTGTCCTTCTTCATCCCAACCAAAATGCTTTAGATAGCTAGGAATTGTCAAACCTTGAGAAACTGCTGAAGAGCTAACAACTGCCCTATCTCCCAAGTCTGACTTAAAGTTAGCCAGCTGAGATGATGGAACCTGACGAATAACATCCAAGTTATTACCTAGCAAATCGTTGTATGCTGCATCATCTTGCTGATATAGAATGAAATCAATACCACCATTATGAGCTTTACGAGGTCCATCATAATTTTCATTCTTACGAACTGAAATTATCTTATTGTGTTCCCACTTTTCAAACTTATAAGGACCGCTACCTACTGGATTTTCACCAAATGCTTTTGGATCTTTATAGAATGATTCAGGTAGTGGAGAAAATGCAGAATAACCTAGGCTTGTTTTGAAAGCGAATTCAGGCTGAGATAGTTTAACTTTGAATGTCAAATCATCTACAACTTCAAGAGCTAGATCAGAATCTTTATCCTCACTGTATCCTTCAATTGGTGAGAAGAAACCAGCTGACAAATTACCATTTGATGCTTTTGCTCCCCATTGCCAAGCTTTTACATATGACTGCGCTGTCAAAGGAGTTCCATCAGAGAATTTCAATCCTTTACGCAACTTGATTGTATAGTTCTGATTATCTTTTGTATCAATAGATTCAGCATCTTGAAGCTCTGTATTGCCTCTATCGTCATAGTAAACAAGGTTTGAGAAAATATTATCAGCAACAATACCGCCAGCAACTTCATTAATATTAGCTGGAATTAAACCTGACTGTGGTTCTGAATCATCAACAGTCACAATATAGTTAGATCCATTTTCGCTACTTGCTTCCTGTGAGCCACCTGAAGAAGAGCATCCTGCCAAAGCTAGTGCTAGAACAGCTACTGGTGCAACTAGTGCTATGCGCTTATTCCTCACTTTACCTCCAAAAATATAACAATATACGAATATCTAAGAAACAGATATTATCTATAAAGTACACTCTTTTATTAGTTTTTACAAAACATTTGTAGAAGAAAAACCAAAAATGCTACTTTAATATTATGTTTATTTTACCAAAAATTTATATAAAGTAAACTAATTTATAAATAAAATTGCGATTAAATAAAAATAAAAGTAAAAATTTTTAAAAAGATAGAGAGGAGTAAAAACTCCCCTCTATATCTCAGATACGCATATTATAAGCAAAAACTAGACGTTAAAACGGAACTCTACAACATCGCCATCTTCCATAACGTAATCTTTACCTTCCATACGAACTTTTCCAGCAGACCTGGCTTCAAGCATTCCACCGCAAGCAACCAAATCATCATAAGAAATAACCTCAGCTTTAATAAAACCACGCTGAAAATCACTATGAATAACACCAGCCGCCACAGGAGCAGTATCACCTTTATGAATAGTCCACGCTCTTGCCTCTTTAGGACCAGCAGTCAAATAAGTTTGCAAACCTAAAGTTTCAAAACCAACACGAGCAAGCTTATCTAAACCAGATTCGCTTTGCCCAACCTCATTCAACATTTCTTTAGCTTCAGCTTCATCTAGCTCCACTAATTCTGCTTCAAATTTAGCGTCCAAAAATATTGCTTCAGCAGGAGCGACCATTTCTCGCAATTGCGACTGCAAAGCTTTATCTTCAAGACCTTCTTCATCAACATTAAAAACATAAATAAAAGGTTTAGCCGTCATGAGCTGAAATTGTTTTAAAATATCGACATCTAAACCTTTTGAATTCGTATATAAAATTTTTCCATCTTCTAAAATAGACAAAGCTTTTTTCGCTGTATCTAAAACTTGAGGTTCTACTTTTTTACCACGAACTTCTTTTTCTAAACGCACAATCGCTTTTTCTAAAGTCTGAATATCCGCCAAAATTAGCTCAGTAGAAATAGTTTCAATATCGCTCTTAGGATCAACCACACCATCAACATGTACAACATCAGAATCAGAAAAAACACGAGTAACCTGACAAATAGCATCAGCTTCCCTAATATTAGCTAAAAATTGGTTCCCCAACCCTTCGCCTTCGGACGCTCCACGTACAATACCAGCAATGTCAACAAAAGACACAGTAGCTGGCAGTATTTTTTCTGAACCAAAAATCTCTGCCAACTTATTCAACCTCGCATCAGGCAAACTCACTACACCCACATTCGGCTCAATAGTAGCAAAAGGATAATTAGCTGCAAGCACACCTGCACGAGTCAAAGCATTAAACAAAGTAGATTTACCAACATTTGGCAAACCAGCAATACCAATAGTTAAAGACACATTTCCTACTTACAAATAAAAATAATTATAGACACAAATATTATAAACCATCATACGAGAAAACCAACGTCAAGGCTTATGCATTCTGCAAGAACTTTTTCTATACAATTTAGGATCATTACTTCCAGATTTTTTCAAATCAGACTGCAAATTCTTCGGCAAAGAAAAACTCATTTTTTCCACAGCATTTTCAACTAACTCAACATCTTCAAAACCGAATTTTTTAAGCAAAGCTAAAAGATCTTTAACTAAAATATCCGGAACTGAAGCACCAGAAGTAACACCTATAGTATTTACACCCTCAAGCCAAGAAGGATCAACTTCATCTGCAGTATCAATACGATACCCACGACCAACTCCAGACTGCATACCAACTTCAAGCAAACGTACAGAATTTGAAGAATTAGCTGACCCTACCACAATCAAAATATCACATTTAGCAGCGATTTGTTTCACAGCCGCCTGTCTATTAGAAGTTGCGTAACAAATATCACCACTAGGAGGATCCAACAAATTTGGAAATTTAGCACGCAAATGATTCACAAGATGAGAAGTTTCATCAACAGATAAAGTCGTCTGACTAATCCACACAACTTTATTCACATCGCGCACAGTCAAATTATCAATTTCTTCAATACTACCAACAACTTGAATATGCTCTGGAGCTTCACCCTGAGTACCTTCAACTTCTTCATGCCCTTTATGACCGATCATAATTATGTCATAGTCAAGTTTTGCATAACGCAAAGCTTCCCTATGCACTTTAGTAACTAAAGGACAAGTAGCATCAATAGTGAGTAAATTACGGCCTTCAGCTTGAACATGAACACTTGGAGACACTCCATGCGCAGAAAAAATAACTCTCGCGCCTTTTGGGATCTCATCAACATCATCCACAAAAATAACACCTTTTTTCTGCAAAGACTTTACAACAAACTTATTATGCACAATTTCCTTGCGAACATATAAAGGACCGCCATAAAGTTGCAAAGATTTTTCAACAGTATCAACCGCTCTATCAACACCAGCACAATATCCTCGAGGTGCCGCTAAATAAATTTTTTTATTCACTGTCAATATTCCAAACTTTAGACTAGATATTATTAAATATAAATGGCAAAGTTAATATGTGGAAGAAAAAATTATACCAGTAAGAGCAGATCAAACGACACCCCAAACGCCATGGACGATAAGTCGTGTTGCACAAAATTTCAAAAATTACATATGCCAATTACCTTCTTTTTGGGTTGAAGCTGAAATTGTAGAATACAATTACAGACCTGGAACAAATATTGCTTTCATAGTTTTGCGTGATTTAAAAGAAAAAACATCAATACAAGCATATGCTTTTTCAAGTACATTAGACAAAACAAGTCAAAATATTCAAACTAGCGCAAAAATAGTGGCACTAGTAAAACCTAATTTTTGGCAAAACCGAGGCACTTTAACACTAGAAATAAAAGAAATAAAAGTCGATGGTATTGGTGAAATACTGTTAAAAATAGAACAATTAAGAAAGCAACTAGAAAAAGAAGGATTGTTTAATCCTGACCGAAAAAAACCATTACCTTTTATACCTAAAAAAATAGGTTTAATATGTGGCAGACAAGCAAAAGCTAAACATGACGTACTAGAAAACACGTTTTTACGCTGGAATGCTAATTTTGAAATTCGTGAAGTAGCTGTACAAGGACAAAAATGCGTAACAGAAGTATTACAAGCATTAGAAGAATTACAACAAGATAAAGATATACAAGTTATAGTCATAGCTAGAGGAGGAGGAAGTGTAGAAGATCTTTTACCTTTTTCTGACGAAAAATTGGTTCGCACTGTAGCGCAATGCGAAATACCTATAGTTTCAGCTATCGGACACGAAACAGATTGTCCACTCCTGGATTTCGTCGCAGATTATAGAGCTTCTACGCCAACAGATGCAGCAATGAAAATAGTGCCAAGTTTTGCTGAAGAAAAAGAACTCATAGAAAAAGCAAATACTACTCTTTGCACTCGCATCCAAATGATAATGTCAAAAGAAAAACAATTGTTTGAAAATTTAGCAAACAGACCTTGTCTTATAAACCCTAAAAATATTATTGAAAAACAAGAAATACTGATAGATCAGCATATTTACGCATTGAGAACTCAAGCACAAAAATGCATTCAATTACAAACACAAAAAATTATGTCATTAGACGCTAAAATTCAAGCTCTATCACCTAAAAGCACTATGCAAAGAGGATATAGTATAACAACTGACA
>CAMPYB010000006.1 GCA_946998115.1 uncultured Actinomyces sp.
AGGCGTAGGATTGCGCGCTTTTTCATGGAATATAAATGGCGATATAGGATATGTTTTAAATCCTCGTATGATTGATTTTTCGGAAGATGAATATCAAGATGGTGATGAAGGATGTTTGTCAGTGCCAGGGCTTTGGTATCCAACTAAACGTGCATGGTATGCAAAAGTTGAAGGTGTAGATTTAGATGGTGAAAAAGTTGTTGTAGAAGGCGAAGAATTAATGGGACGTTGTTTGCAACACGAAATGGACCATTTAGATGGCATGCTATATATTGATCGTTTAGATAAGGTAAATAGGAAAAAAGCTATGCGTGCTATACGCGATCTGTAAAATTAAATTAGATTGAAGTAGGTGCCGTGGATTTATTTAATTCGTCTTTTTCAGATAAAAATGGAAAGATTAAGTATGATTCCATGGCACCTTTAGCTGTGCGTATGCGTCCTCGTAATATTGATGAAGTTTTGGGGCAAAAGCATATTTTAGGTAAATTTTCTGTAATGAGAAATTTGATAGAGTCGTCTTCTTGTCAAGTTTCATCAGTTATATTATATGGACCTGCGGGAAGTGGAAAAACTACTTTAGCGTACTTAGTTGCTAATAATAATAGTCGTGATTTTGTTGAATTATCAGCTGTAGATGCTAATGTAAAGCAGGTTAGGGAAGTTATCGAAGAAGCTAAACGTAAACTTATTTCAAAGAAAATTCAGACGGTATTATTTATTGATGAAATACATCGTTTTTCTAAATCACAACAAGACGCTTTGCTCCCTGCAGTTGAAAATCAATGGGTGATTTTGATAGCTGCAACTACTGAAAATCCTTATTTTTCTATTAATTCTCCTTTGCTTTCACGTTCTATTTTGTTGACTTTGTTTCCACATAATAATGCTGATATTTATGGTTTGCTTGAATTGGCTTTAAAAGATGATAGAGGTTATAAGGGGAAGCTACAAGCTGATAGTCAAGCTTTAGATTTTATAGTTGATTTAGCGTCTGGTGATTGTAGGAAAGCTCTTACTATTTTAGAAGCTTGTGCTACGAAATGTTTTAATGAGAATGTGCCATTAGATAAACAAATAGTTTTGAATATATGTAATGTTGCAGATCTGAAATATGATAGAGATCATCATTATGATATTGTTTCCGCATTTATAAAATCGATACGTGGGAGTAATGTTGATGCTGCTTTGCACTATTTAGCGTGCATGATTGAAGGCGGAGAAGATATTAAATTTATACTAAGACGTATTATGATTTCTGCTAGTGAAGATATCGGACTTGCGGATTCTAATGCTTTGCAAGTAGCTACTAGCGCATGTATTGCTTGTGAAAAAGTTGGATTACCGGAAGCTCGTATTATTTTATCGCAGGCTGTTATATATTTGGCACTTGCACCTAAATCAAATAGTGCATATATGGCTATAGAAAAAGCTCTTTGTGATGTTAGGAAAGGTTTGGGAAAGAAAGTTCCGATTCATTTACGGGATGCTCATTATAAAGGTGCTAAAAATTTGAAGCATGGTGTTGATTATAAGTATCCGCATGATTATAAAAATAATTTAGTGTTTCAACAGTATTTGCCTGACGATATTTCTAATAAAATATATTATGAACCGAGCACGAATGGTGATGAAAAAATTTTAACAAATATTGTAAATAGACTTCGCATTTTTTTTAAAAATAGTATATAATTTATAAGTTGTTTTTAACAAACCCTGGGGTCTTAGCCTTTAGGTGATCCAATATTTTCCATGTTTTATATTTGGAGAATATCAACTTTTCTAGTACAGGAAGAATGAGGAAATTATGTCTTCAAATCGTTCACGTCATCAAGTGCGTATGTCACGTGCTTTAGGTATTGCTTTGACACCTAAAGCTGTGCGATATTTTGAAAAACGTCCGTATGCTCCAGGTGAGCATGGTCGTGCTCGTAAACGTAGTGAATCAGACTATGCAGTTCGTTTGAAAGAAAAGCAACGTCTACGTGCACAGTATAATATTCGTGAAGCACAGATGCGTCGTTACTTTGCCGAAGCTAATCGTCTTTCAGGTTTGACTGGTGAGGTTTTGGTTGAGTTGTTAGAGATGCGTTTGGATGCTCTAGTTTTGCGTAGCGGTTTTGCTCGTACGATTGCTCAGGCACGTCAGGCTGTTGTTCACCGCCACGTTCTAGTTGATGGTAAAATTGTTGACCGTCCATCTTTCAGCGTAAAACCTGGTCAAGTAATTCAAATTAAACCTAAGAGCCAAACAATGGTTCCATTCCAGGTAGCAGCTGCTGGTGTACATAGGGATGTTCTTCCTGATGTTCCAGAGTACTTAGATGTAAATCTTGAAAGACTTTCAGCTAAACTTGTTGCTCGTCCTAAGCGTTCACAAATTCCTATTATTTGTGATGTCCAGCTTGTTGTTGAGCACTATTCTCGTTAAAATTTTAGAAACAGTCTCGAGTTTTTTCTTCTCGAGACTTTTTTCTTTTAAAATATTTGAAAAAAAACTATAAAAACTATTAGAATAGTAAAGCGAAATAATAAATATATTTATTGAAGAAAGAAAGAATATGTCTTTTTCGGAAGTTGCACAATTAATTGCAGCTATAGCTTTTGCCGTTTTGGTATGCTTTTGTGCCATACCTTTATTTAAATTAGGCAAAACTATTGATGCTTTGACTGATAGTGTAAAACAGTTATCTAATTCCACTAAAGGAATGGTTGATGGAATGTCTGAAACTGTTGAACGAGCTAATGGCCAGTTGGAAAGAGTTGATAGTATCACGCGTAGTGCAAGTGAAATAGCGCAAGATGCATCAGCTGTATCCACTCTTTTATCATCAACGATAGGTCGTCCTTTGATAAAAATTGCTGCTTTTAGTTATGCGACACGTAAAGTTTTGCGTATACAGAAAAAGGATAAGCAATGATGAAAAAGGCTATATTATTTGGAACAGTTTTAGTCGCTGTAACAACATTAGTTGCTGTTCCTAAGACTCGTAAAGTATTTGTACAATATTTGAATGATTTTAAATATTATTATAATAGTCAAGAAAAAGAACTTTCAGAAGTATTTATATCTGATGATGAACAATCTACTGCAGATATTCGTGGTAGACATGCATAGTTGAACTATGTTTTTAGTGTTTTAAAATTTATATAGATTAGAAGGAATAATGCGTACAGCACAAATCCGTCAAAGATGGCTTGAATATTTCAAAAAGAATGGGCATGAAATTCGTCCATCAGTTCCACTTATTTCACCTGATCCATCAATTCTTTTCACAATAGCAGGTATGGTGCCATTTATACCTTACATTTTAGGTACTCAACCAGCTCCGTGGCCTTGTGCAGCCAGTGTGCAAAAGTGTATCAGAACAAATGATATTGAAGAAGTTGGAAAGACTACCAGGCATGGTACTTTTTTTCAGATGTGTGGTAATTTTTCTTTTGGTGATTACTTTAAAGAGGGAGCTATTACTTATGCTTGGGATTTGCTAACAGGTGATGTAAAAGAAGGCAAATATGGCATAGATGGTGATAGAATTTGGGTTACTGTTTGGGAAGAAGATACACAGGCTCAGTCTTTGTGGTTGAATAAAATCGGATTAGATCCTGCGCATTTGCAAAAGCTTCCACGTAATGAAATTTTCTGGGACACAGGTCAGCCAGGTCCTGCAGGTCCTTGTGCTGAACTACATTTTGACAGAGGACCTAGTTATGGTCCTGATGGTGGGCCATTAGTTGATAAAGCTGGTGATCGTTTTCTTGAAGTGTGGAATCTGGTTTTTGACCAGTACATGCGTGGAGAGGGAACTGGTAAAGATTATCCTTTGCTTGGGGAGCTTGACGCAAAAGCTATTGATACAGGTTTAGGCTTGGAACGTTTGGCATTTTTGCTTCAAGGCAAAGATAATATGTATGAGATTGATGAGGTATTCCCAGTAATACAAATGGTGGAAGAAATTTCCGGTAAAAAATATTCCCTAGGCTCATCTAACAGTACTATAGATGATGTGCGTATGCGTGTTATTGCTGATCATATTCGTAGCTCTTTGATGTTGATAGGTGATGGTGTTCGTCCAGGAAATGATGGTCGCGGATATGTTTTACGAAGATTGATACGTAGAGCAGTACGATCAATGAAACTATTGGGTGTAGATTCTGCTACTTTGCCTGATCTTTTACCAGTATCTATGAATGTAATGAAAGATTCATATCCTGAACTTGAGAGGAACTTTGATACAATTTCTGATGTTGCATATGCAGAAGAAGAAACTTTCCGTAAGACATTAAATGCTGGTACTACTATTTTAGATGTTGCGGTTGAAAAAGTTAAAAAGAATAATCTCGCTGTTATCTCAGGTGAAGATGCATTCCAATTGCATGATACTTATGGATTTCCTATTGATTTAACGCTTGAAATGGCATCAGAGCAAGGTGTTAAAGTTGATGAAAAACGTTTCCGGGAGCTGATGGCTGAACAAAAGCAACGTGCTCGTGCTGATGCGTTATCTAAAAAAACAGGACATGTTGATTCGCGTGTATATAACGAGATAAAGCAGTCTCTAAATGAACCTGTGAAATTTTTAGGATATACGGATTCAGTTTCTGAAGCAAAAGTGATAGCGATTTTAGTAAATGGTAAACCTTCACCTGTTGCTAAAGCTGGTGATAATGTTGAAGTTATATTAAATCAAACTCCTTTTTATGCTGAAATGGGTGGACAGCTTGCTGATCAAGGATGTATACGTTTTGCAGGTGGCGGATATATGCAAGTGCATGATGTGCAATCACCTGTTAAAGGTATACCAGTTCATAGAGGTGAAATAATAGAAGGAACTGTTGCTATAGATGAGCTAGCAGTTGCAGAAATAGATACTGATAGGCGTATAAATATCGCTAGAGCACATACAGCTACACACATGATACATGAATTAATTATGGAGCATTTAGGTAAATCTGCAACGCAGGCTGGTAGCGAAAACTCTCCTTCACGTATGCGTTTTGATTTCAGAAGTCCAAAACCTTTAGGATTATCATTTGTTAGCGATATTGAAGAAGAAGTCAATACACGCTTATCAGATAATTTGGAAGTTACTGATCAAATTATGGATATTGATGATGCTATTGCGACAGGTGCTCAAGCATTATTCGGTGAAAAATATGGTAAACGTGTCAGAGTTGTTTCGATTGGTGGAGACTGGTCGCGTGAACTATGTGGTGGTACACATGTTAAACGTACAGGTGATATTGGACGTATTGCAGTTTTAGGTGAATCATCAATTGGTTCAGGAGTTCGTCGTATTGAGGCGCTTGTAGGTAATGGTGCTTATGCGTATCATGCTAAAGAGCACGCTTTGGTTTCTCAACTATCTAATGTACTTGGATCAAGACAAGATGATATTATTTCCAAAGTTGACAGTGTTATCACAAGGTTGAAAGAAGCAGAAAAAGAGCTTGAAAACTTAAGACAACAGCAACTTTTGTCTCAAATTGATAGTATTTATAGTAAAGCAGTTAAATTGCGTGACACTATAGTGATATTGCATAATGTTGGTAAAGTCTCTAGTGTTGATGATATGCGCATGCTTGTAACTAAATTACGTGAAAAATTAGGTAATTCAAATCAAACTGTAGTATGTATTGCAGGTGAAATTCATGACAAACCTATGGTAGTTATAGCTACAAATGATTTGGCACGTAAAGCTGGAATAAAAGCTGGTATGTTAGTTAAAAAAGTTGCTTCACGCCTCGGCGGTGGCGGTGGTGGAAAAGATGATATGGCTCAAGGTGGTGGCCAAGATCTTGGAGCAATTGATAGTGCATTATCAGAAGTAACTGACTACATAGAAAATATGTGATGACTGCTTTTCGTAAAGGTGTTCGTTTAGGGCTAGATTTGGGATTAGCTCGAATTGGTGTGGCTCGTAGTGACACTGATGGTATAATGGCTTTTCCTGTAGCTAATATTCAAAGACAAAGTGCTGGCGATAATGGCATAAGTGCTGTATGTGAGTACGTTAAAGACTATAATGTGTTTGAAATAATTATAGGATATCCTATTATGCTTAGCGGAAAAAAAGGAAATTCAGCAAATTTGGCAAGACAATATGCTATAAACCTTGCTAAAATTTTGCCAGATGTTTCTATAAGGTTAGTTGATGAGAGGCTTACAACTGTAAGCGCGCATGCTAACTTATTGCAAGCTGGTAAGAAAAGGAAGACGCATAAATCTATGGTAGATCAAGTTTCAGCGGTACTTATTCTTGAAAATGCATTAGAATTTGAAAAGAAAAATAATAAGCCTGCTGGAATTGAAATTAAAACTGTAGGTCTCTAGTTAGGAAATAAAAGTGGATAATAATAGAAAGTATCCTTCACGACGAAGTTCTCATTCTCATGGTAGAAGACGTAAAAAGAGATCGTCTAAGATTATAGTATATGTAGTATTTATTCTACTTATTTTAGGTGGTTTTTTTTCGTATTCTGTTTTGAAGGATTCTCTATTTGCAACTGCTGATTATTCAGGGCCTGGAAAAGGAGTAGTAAAGATTACTGTACATAAAAATGATACAGGTTCTGATATTGCTAATTCATTGTATAAAGCTGATGTTATTGCGTCTAGTGATACTTTTATCAAAGCATTTACAGCCAATACTGCTTCCACATCTATACAGCCAGGTGTATATAAATTAAAGAAAAAAATGAAGTCTGTTGATGCAGTAGCTGCGCTTCTTGATCCTAAAAATAAGATAGATTCTAAAGTTACTATTCCTGAAGGTTTTGCATTAGAACAAGTTATTGCGCGTTTAGTAAAAGTTGCTGGTTACAAAGAAGGCGATATAAGAAAGGCAATGGAAAATACCGCCACTTTGGGCTTGCCAGCTTCTGCTAAAGGTAATTTAGAAGGGTGGATTGCACCTAAGACTTATACTATTGGACCTGATGATAAAATTGAAGATGTTTTGAAAACGATGGTAAAAGTCACTAAAGACACTTTACAAAAGTTGGGTATTCCAGAAAATAAATGGTATGAAGTACTCATTAAAGGTTCAATTATTGAGCGTGAAGTAAATCAGCCAGAATATTATGGTAAAGTAGCTCGTGTTATAGAAAATCGTATTCTTGATAACGATCAAACAAATGGTAGATTACAGATGGATTCTACTGTTTTGTATGGTTTAGGTAAATATGGTGGTGTACCTACAAATGATGATATAAAGAAAGATACACCTTATAACACTTATGAGCATAAAGGTTTACCTCCTACTCCTATTGGTGCAGTAAGTGAGACTGCAATTAAAGCTGCTGCAAATCCTGAAAAAGGACCATGGCTATATTTCGTTACAGTTGATTTGAATACTGGTGAGACTTTATTTGCTTCAACTTTGGAAGAACAAAATGCTAATACAGAAAAATTGAATAAGTTTTGTAGAGAGCATAAAGATATTTGCCAATAATTATATAAAATAAATATAGACAGGGAATGTTGTTTTATGAAACAATCTCTGTCTATTATTTATTTTGACATTTTAGGAATAGGATAAATGCATATTTTCTTTTCATTAGTATTTACTTTTCTAGTTTCTTATATTTTTTATATTTTCGCAGTTTCATCTTTGGGAAAGTATTTTATTAGAAATGGGAATCCTAATTATGTATATAATCAACATTTGTCTATTTCCATAAGTGTTTTTGTTTTGGGATGTCTTTTTTCAGCTTGGTCATATGGTGATTATGGAAGTGTAATTGCTACTATTTTTGCGTCTATAGGAATATTAATTTCAATAAGTGATGTTAATATTTATAAAATACCAAATTATTTGCTTGTTTGGGCTTTTATCCTGCTTATTTGTTGTGTAGTTTTATTTTCTATAGCGTATGGAAATGTGATTTTTATTATAAATTCTATGATTGTTTTTCTTGTAACAATTTTTCTATCAGTCATTGCTTTTTGGATTAAGATACCAATAGGTGTTGGAGATTTGAAATTATACACGATATTTTTATCTTGGCTAGGTAGTTTTAGTGTTGAATTTGCGCTTTATGCTTATATTTTGAGTACAGTGCTTTTATTGTTATGCTTTTGCGTTTTACGTATATCAGGCGTTGTGAAACAAAAATTAGCTTTTGCGCCGTGTATTTGTGTAAGTTCTCTATTAGTGTGGCTAATTTTTATTTCTAATACTTTTACATTAACTAATATTGTGCTTCAGTGATATTTTCTTATATTTTCTAGTATATGCATTGAAAATTTTATATAAAACTTGTACTCTTAATTGGGTTAAAAGCATGTTTTAAAGTTAGGATATAATGTGGCAACAACTAATGATTTAAAAAATGGTATGGTTTTGAATTTAGAAGGACAATTGTGGTCCGTGGTTGAATTTCAACATGTTAAGCCAGGTAAAGGTCCAGCTTTTGTGCGTACTAAAATCAAAAATGTTCTTTCAGGTAAAATTGTTGATAAGACTTTTAATGCTGGTATTAAAGTTGAAACAGCAACTGTTGATCGTCGTGACATGACATATTTATATCAAGATGGTAATGATTATGTTTTTATGGATGTTGAAACTTATGATCAAATTATGATTCCTGAAGACATTATTGGTGATTCTAAAAAATTCTTATTAGAAAATCAACAAGTGATCGTAGCTATGTATGAAGGCAATGTTTTATTTATTGATTTGCCTGCTTCAGTTGTAGTAGAGATTACTTATACTGAGCCTGGACTACAAGGTGATCGTTCTAGTGCTGGTACAAAGCCTGCAACTATTTCAACAGGTTACGAAATTCAGGTTCCTTTGTTCTTAGAAACGGGTACGAAAGTTAAAGTTGATACCCGTACAGGCGAGTATATATCACGTGTTAATGACTGATGAAAAATATAAATTTTACTTCTAGAACTAAAGCTAGGAAGCGTGCTGTAGATATTCTTTTTGAAGCAGATCAGAAAGATATGTGTGACAGCACTGCTTCTATATTGTCTTTACTATCACAACGTAAAGTTATTTCTCCTGCTTCAAGTCCTCTTCCGATGTTTGCTGAACAAATAGTTGTTGGTGTTGCAGAGAATATTCATAAGATAGATGATACTATTGCTACTTATTTAGTTAATCATGAGTTTGAACGAATAGCTAGTGTCGATAGAGCTATATTGCGTGTTGCTGTTTGGGAAATATTATTTGAAGATGAATTAGATGATGTTATAGCGATAGATGAAGCGATAGTAATTGCGAAAGCTATATCAACTGAAAATTCACCTGATTTTTTGAATGGTATTTTGGATACTATTTCTAAAAGTGAAAAGATATTGTAAATAGCTATCATGAGTAAGATTTATGTTTTGGCAGGGCCTAGTGGTGTAGGTAAAGGGACAATAGTTAATAAGCTAAAATTTCTTCATCCTGAACTTTTCGTGTCAGTTTCTATGACTACGCGTTTACCTCGTGAAGGAGAAATTGATGGTGTTCACTATAATTTTGTCACTAGACAAGAATTTGAAAGCATGATAGATAAAGACCAAATTTTGGAATATGCTTTTGTTCATGGACAAAATTATTATGGTACTCCTATACTACCTTTACAGGAAGCTATTAAGCGTAATGTTCCTTGTCTTTTAGAGATAGATTTAGATGGTGTTCATCAAATAAAAAATAAATTGGCAGGTAAGGCAGTTTTTATTTTTATCGCTCCTCCTAGTTGGGAAGAGTTAAAGAAACGTCTATTATCTCGAGGCACTGAGTCTTTAAAAGATATTGAAACACGTTTAAAGACTGCTGAAATTGAAATGAATTCTCAGAGTGAATTTGATTATGTTGTTGTAAATGATGATTTAGCTGTTGCTGTTAAAGAAATTGCTTCTATAATGAAACTGTAGTTGTATAGATTTTTTGTTCTAAATATGGCACAATATATTGGTAATGTTTTAAATAGTAAAGGTTGAAAAATGTCGGGTGTTTCGCCTAAACCAGAGGGTGTTATTTATCCTCCAATTGATGATTTACTAGCAAAAGTTGAATCTAAATATGCTTTAGTTGTTTATGCTGCTAAAAGGGCTCGTCAAATTAATACTTATAATCAACAACTTCAAGATGGAATGTTGGAAATGACAGGTCCATTAGTACAAACTGAACCTGATTGTAAGCCGTTGTCGGTGGCTTTACGTGAAATTAATGATGATAAGCTAGAATTAGTTTACAATGAGGACGAAACGCATAATTAGTAGTGTTGCAGACTCTAAGGATACCACTCGTGTAATATTAGGTGTTACGGGTGGTATTGCTGCTTTTAAAAGTATTAATATTCTTAGAGCTTTGAAAAAAAGAGGTTTTGAAGTAATTGTTGTTCCAACGAGTTCTGCACTGAAAATAGTTGGAAAGAAAACGTTTGAAGCATTGTCATCTAATCCTGTTTATTTTGATACATTTGAATGTGGAAAAGGATATAGTCATATTGATTTAGCGACTTGGGCAGACTTAATATTAATAGCACCAGCGACTGCAAATACTATTGCAAAAATAGCTTCAGGAATTGCTGATAATTTATTATTAACAACACTTTTAGCTTCTAAATCTCCTATAGTTTTGGCTCCTGCAATGCATACAAATATGTATTTGAATGATGCTACGCAAGAAAATATAACTATTTTACGCGCACGTGGAATGAAAATTATAGAGCCAGATGTTGGTGAGTTATCTCATGGAGATTGTGGATTAGGTAGATTGCCTGATGAAGATATTATAGTTCAAGAAGCATTGAATGTACTTACTGATAAAGATTTTAAAAATTTCAATGTTTTAATAACTGCTGGTGGGACTAAAGAATATATTGATCCTGTTAGATTTATTGCAAATAATAGTAGTGGTAAGCAAGGTTTTGCTTTAGCAGATCATTTGTATTCTCGAGGCGCAAATGTTACGGTAATAGCAGGTAGTGTTGAAAAAACATTTTTGAATCGAAAATATAAAATTATTACTGTTGAGACTGCGCAACAAATGCACGATGAAGTGTGTAGACAATATGATGCTAGCGATATGATAATAATGTGTGCCGCTGTAGCAGATTGGAAAGTTGAAAATCCTTCTGAGAGTAAGATCAAAAAAGATAATAATTCTAATAGTATGGTTTTGAGGCTTGTAAAAAATCCTGACATTTTAAAAGAGATTTCTGAGAAAAATAACTCTACAGGTTGCGAAAAAATAATTGTTGGATTTGCCGCTGAAACTGGTGATAGTGATTTGATAATAAAATATGCTAAAGAGAAAATTAAAAGAAAAAAATGTGATTTTATAATAGTAAATCCTGTAGGTGAAAATATTGGTTTTAATTCTACGAATAACACGATATATATTTTAAGTAAAGATGGTAGAATATCTGATAAGTTTGTTGGTAATAAGAATTATATAGCTAAAATAATAATTGATTATATATTTAGAGTTTAACAAGTATTAATTAGGGGCGTCTATGGATAATTATAGTAATAGTTCTGGACGTGAGAAAATACATGAAAAAGATATTTGTGCTACTAATGCAAATGATTTTTATGATTGCGAACATGCTTTGTTTGAAATACTTGATCCGCCTAAAAAAGTTATAAAAAATATTGCACATGTGCTTTTAAATATTTCCTTGCCACATATGAATTTTTTATTTGATTATGAAATTCCTGATTATTTATTAGCGGAAGCAGTGCAAGGGAAAATTGTTACTGTGCCTTTTTCTAATAGGAAAATTAAAGGTTGGATAGTTAATGTTTCTAAAAAAAGTGATTCTGGTGATAAGAAAATTTTATCTATTATTTCAGTTGATTCTAAATATTCAGTTTTAACTCCATCTATATATGAATTTTGTAAAAAAATTTCAAATAGGTATGTTTCTAATGTTAGCGATATTGTAAAACTTGCGATTCCTAAAATACATATGCGTATAGATAAAAAGTTTGTTGTAGATAAAAATGTAAAAGTAAATTTTGAGCAGTTATATGATGATTCTATATTGCAATATAATAACGGTAAAATTTTCTTAGAAAATTTAAAAAATAATATTCCAATAAAAGCTTCTTTAATGTTACACCCATATTTTGGTGCAGAAAATTTGAGTTGGATATATACGATAATAAGTGCTACTTTGCATACAATAAAAATTGGTAAACAGGTCATTATACTGCTTCCTACATGTAAACAATGCCAATTATTAGAAACATTTTTAAAAGATAAAATAAATCCTGAAATCATATCGATGATAACTAGTGACCAAACAGGTTCAGTTAAATATACTAATTTTTTAAAAGTATTATTGGGTCAAGCAAAGATAGTTTTGGGTACTCAAAATGCTATTTTTGCACCTACAAATAATTTAGGTCTAATAATTTGTATGGATGATGATAATCCTAGTTACCAATCTAGTAAAGCACCTTATATAAACATACGTCAGCTTTCTATTGAAAGAAGTAGTATGCAAAAAACCGCATTACTATTACTTGGGTTTAATAAAAGTATATATATGAGATATTTGGAAAATTTAAAATGGACTTTACCTATGGAAAATTCACCTACACAAGCTAGACGTATTTATCCTAAAATTTTATGCACAGCGTTGTCTAATGATAATGATATGACTCATAGAATTAGTTCACAGTCTTTTGAAGCAATAAAAGATGGTTTAAATCATGGTCCTGTTCTTGTTCAAGTTGGAGTTAGAGGATATTATTCTGTTTTATTTTGTAAAAATTGTGGAAAAAAACCGGTATGTTATAAGTGTAAACATTTGCTAACTATGCAAAATGATTCTACTTTTACATGTACTAATTGTGGAATTATATTGAAAAATCCTAAATGTAAAAAGTGTAATGCTAGTGATTTTAAGATAACTAAAACAGGAGATTTAAAAACAGCTAGCGACTTGGGAAAAATGTTTACTTCTACGCCAATTTTAGTGTCTAATGCATCTAATCCTATCAATGATCCTATTGATGATAGAAGAAGAATAATTGTTTCTACGCATGGAGTTATTCCACATGCTATTAATGGTTATGCTGCTTCAATAATATTAGATGTAGATAGTGTGTATTCTATGCCTGTTTTTTGGGCACAAACTGAAAGTTTTCGGCGATGGATGAATGTTGTAGGACTGACTAGACCTGATGGAAAAGTAGTAATTGATGGTTTTATTGAAGAAAATATTGCTATTAATTTGCAGACATATAATATAAATAAAATTTTAGATGAAATTCTTGATGAGAGAAAAGAATTGGAACTACCACCTTGTGAACGTTTTGTAAGTTTATATGGAGAACATGCTCAAATTGAAGATAGTATTAAATATTTGACTGAAAAAGGATTTGAAACACTTGGTCTTATGCCTAAATCAATGAATTATTCAATGACAATAGTGAAAACAAGTATAGCAAATAGTAAAAATTTATTGGAAGAAATTAAAAATTATATTGCTATTAGAAGTGTTAAACATTTACCTAAAATTAGAGTACAAGTTGATCCTTATGAACTTTGGTGAATTTATAACTTAATAACAAATGTAAAAAATATAAAAATGTGGTTTAATAATAGAATGCGTATATTATTTGCTGGAACTCCTAAAAGTGCTTTACCAACTTTGCAAGCTTTATTTGAAAGTGAGCATGAACTTGTCGGTGTGCTTACTCGTGCACCTGCTAGAACAGGTAGAGGAAGGAAAATTTCTCAGTCTGATGTTGCTATAAAAGCACAGGAATATGGCGTGCCTATACTTATTCCTAAGACTTTGAAAGATGAACAAGTATGGCAAGAAATTTTGGATTTAAAACCTGATATTGTTGTTGTAGTAGCGTATGGGATGATAATACCGAAGCATCTTTTAGAAGCTGTAAAATATGGGTGGATAAATTTGCACTTTTCTCTTTTGCCACGCTGGAGAGGCGCAGCTCCAGTGCAATATGCAATATATAATGGTGATGAACAAACTGGTGCTTGTGTATTCCAAATAGAAGAAGGACTTGATACGGGCGCGATATATTCTCAATTATCTACTTTCGTTGAGAAAAAAACTGCTTGTGACTTACTTGAGGAGCTTTCAATAAAAGGTAGTGAACTTGTTTTGCAAGCTTTAAAAAAAATAGAAGAAGGATGTATTCCTGCGCAACAAGATACAGAAGGTATAACACTTGCCCCTAAGATTCCTTCAGATTTTGGGAAGATAGATTTTAATGCACCTGCTGAAAATATTGAAAGACTTATACGAGCAGTTACTGATCACCCTGGCGCATATACTTTCTTAAATGGTAAACGTATCAAGATTTCGCCAGTTACAATTGTTGCAGATAATGATTTAAAACCTGGGCATATTTTAGTTACTAAGAAAAATATTTATGTTGGTACTAAAACAAATAATTTATGTTTAGATAGAGTAGCTCCTTCAGGTAAATCTTGGATGAAAGCTACAGATTGGGCAAGAGGTGTGAGAGATGAAAAAATATTTTCTCTACCTGAACCTAATGATCGAGCAAATGATATATAATATGACTGTTGATTATATATGGTTAAGATTTGAAGGATAAAATACGCGATGGTTTCTTCTTCTAAAAAATATTCAGACGGCTATAGAGCTAAGGCTAAAAATATAGATAGAGCAAGATTAGCTGCATATGAATGTTTGTATGCTGTAAGGCAAGATGGAGCTTACGCTAATATAGTTTTACCCAATATTATTAAAGATAAGAAACTTAGCAAAATAGATGCTGCATTTGCAACAGAACTATCGTATGGTACTATAAGGCTCTTTGCTTTATATGATGAAATTATAAAGAATGCATATACAGGGAAATCAAAACTTGATCCTACGGTTAAAGATATTTTAAGATTAGGTGCACATCAGCTTTTCTCAATGAGAGTTCCGCCTCATGCTGCAGTTTGCGAAACAGTTGATTTAGCACGATATATTACTACAGATGGTCCTTCTAAAACAGTGAATGCTATTATGCGAAGAATGAGTGAGCGTTCACTTCAACAATGGGAAGAAATAGTTTTTAGCGGAAAAGATGAAGAAGAAATTTTAAGTATTAAATATTCACATCCTGCTTGGATAGTTAGAGCTTTAAAAGAATCTCTTATAAAAAATGGTAGACCGGCAGAAGAAATTATTGATTTGTTAGAAGCTAATTGTAAGAATCCGTATGTTTGTTTAGTAGCAAGACATGGTCTTATACATCCAGCAGATTTAGCAACGCAAGCGCGAAATATACTAAATACTAATGTTTGCCCAGGTATATTAAGCTATGATGCAGTTATTATTGAAAATGGAGTTCCTGGTAAACTCCCAGCTATTAGAAATGGTTTAGCTGCTGTGCAAGATGAAGGATCTCAACTTTGTGCTCAAATTTTAGCGCATGTACAAGTAAAATCTAACACAAAAAAATGGCTTGATTTGTGTGCGGGTCCTGGAGGAAAAGCAGCTCTGCTAGCATCTTATGCGAAAGAAAATGGTGCTTTTTTGCTTGCTAATGAATTTAGTGCGCACAGAGCAGAATTAGTTGCTAAGACTTTAAAAGCTATTGATAACAGTTGTTATGAAGTTGTTTGTGCAGATGGTCGAAAAATTGATGGAAAATTTGATAAGATTTTAGTTGATGCTCCTTGTACTGGACTTGGATCTTTACGCAGAAGACCTGAAGCGAGGTGGCGTAAATCTATAAAGGATTTAGCGCATCTTCGGATTTTACAGAAAGAACTGTTAGAAAATGCTTATAAAATGTTAGCTTCAGGTGGTGTATTAGCTTATGTTACTTGTTCTGCACATATTGTTGAAACAATTTTGCAAGTTAATACTTTCATAGAAAAACATGATGATGCTGTTTTGATTAATGCTGTGGATATAGCTAAAAATTTAATCCCTAAAAAAGATCTTGATTTAGGGCAAGGACCATTTTTACAATTATGGACTCATCTACATGATAGTGATTGTATGTTTTTAGCTTTGATTGCTAAAAAATAGTTATATTTGTGTAAAGTGTATAAAATTTCATAAGGATAATAAGGAAAGAATATGTCTATAACTATTTCGCCATCAATATTAAATTGTGATATAGCTAATTTGCAAAGTGAGTTGAAAAAAATTAGGAATGCTGATTTTGCTCATGTAGATGTTATGGATAATCATTTTGTTCCAAATCTTTCTTGGGGACTTCCTGTAGTTGAAGCAGTCGTAAAAAGTAACATAATTCCTGTTGATGCACATCTTATGATAGAAGATGCTGACAGGTGGGCAATTGAATATGCTAAAGTTGGGTGTTCTTCTGTTACTTTTCATGCTGAAGCTTGTGTTGCTCCTATAAGGCTTGCGCGTCAGATACGCAAAGAAGGAGTTAAAGTTGGTATGGCTTTAAGGCCAGCTACACCAGTAGAGCCTTTTATAGATATTTTGCCTGAAATAGATATGTTGCTGGTTATGACAGTTGAACCAGGTTTTGGTGGTCAGAGTTTTTTGAAATCAATGATGAATAAAGTTAATACAGTACGAAAATTTATTAATGAAACTAATTTAGATTTGCTTGTACAAGTCGATGGTGGAATAAATAGACAAACTATAATAACTGCCGCAGAAGCAGGTGCTAATGTTTTTGTGGCAGGTTCTGCTGTTTATAAAGCTGAAGATGCTTATAATGAAGTTGAAATGCTAAGAAAAATAGCAAATAAACATTCTTGTTGCAAATAAATACTTAGTATTTGCAGTCTACGCACTAGTCGTTTTGATTAAAAAATATTACTATGTAAGAGTATAGATTTTCGGGGTCGGTGAAAATCCGAACCGGTGGTTATAGTCCACGACCTATTTTTATAATAGCTGACTCGGTGAAAATCCGAGACCGACGGTTAGAGTCCGGATGGGAGAAGATCTTATAGGCATATTATTATGCCTTGTTTTGTGTACCCGATTTTCTGTGAAATAAAAGAGGAGGGTGCATGATAAACGTTCAGAAAAGTTACAATTGGATATATGTAGTATCTTTATTCATTTTTTGTATAGTTTGGTATGCTGTATCAAAATTTTCTAAGCTTGGTGAATTTTTCTTACCTAATCCTTTAAAAGTATTTGGAAGATTTTTGTTGGATATCAAAAATACTCAAATATTGATTAGTGTGTTTAACACTTTTTATGAATCAATATTAGGATCAATATTTGGTGTAATAATAGCTTTATTTTTGGCTTATTTTGTTTATAAAAATAAAATATTTGATAAAGCTATACATCCTTATATAGCGATGAGCCAATCTATTCCAGCAATCGCACTAGCGCCTTTGCTTTTATTATGGTTCGGATACGGAACTATTTCCATTGTAATATTATGTACTTTGATGGTTTTCTTCCCCATATTTATTTCTACACTGACAGGTTTGCGTAGTATTGATAAAAATATTTTACACGCGAGTTATCTAGATGGAGCAACTGGGATAAAATTATTTGCATATATTGAATTACCTCTTTGCTTGCCGTTTTTGATGAGTGGAATTAGAAATGGTTTCGTATTATCAATAACTGGATCAGTAGTCGGTGAAATGATTATGGGAGGCAATGGTATGGGAACTATATTAGCTATGTATAAAAATAATTTAGATGTAGTAGGTATGTTCTCAAGCGTAATGATTTTAGGAATAATGTCACTATTGATTTATAAAGTATTGTTATTTATAGAATCGAAAAGTGAAATAATCCAATCTGTTTTGCAAACATAATTAAATGTAATTATAAGAATATTCCCTGAAAAGATATAAAATATAAACTTATTACATTTAAGGAAAATAATGTTTACTGAAAAAAATATTTTTAAAAAAATTTGTGTATTGCTTACATTTTGTTTATTTACAATTTTTATATCAGGATGTGCAGATAATAATGCTATAAATAAAAATAATTTTGATAAGAAAAACAATATATCAACAATTATAGGATTGACTTATATACCGAATATACAATTTTCTCCTTTTTATGTTGCTGAGTATAAAAAATACTTTCCGAAAAATGTTAAAATACGTCATCATGGAGCAGATGAAGGCTTATTTGATGCATTAATTTCAGGTAGTGAAAATATAATAGTAGCTGGAGCTGATGAAGCAGTAAAAGCTATGGATTCGGCAAAAAATTTAGATTTAGTTGTGCTTTCAAAATATTACAATAAATATCCAACAGCGATTTTTGGTTTGAAAAGTAAAAATATAAACAAACCTAAAGATTTAATTGGCAAAACAATAGGAATACCTGGTAAATATGGTGAAAACTGGTATGGATTATTATATTTCTTAAAAGAAAATGGTATAGATAAAAAAGATGTAAATATAAAAGAAATAGGATATACGCAATTATCGGCAATGAAAACTAGACAAGTTGATGCTGTGGTAGGATTTTTAAACAATGATTTAGTACAGTTCCAAATGAACAACATTGATGTATCTACTATAAAATTATCTGATAAAGAAATTAATTTAATGCCAGCGAGCATTATAACAACAAGAAAATATGCTCAAAGAAATCCTGAAAGAATAAAACATATAGTTGAAGGCATACAAAAGAGCATAAAATTTGCTGTAAACAATCCAGAAAAAACAGTTGATATTTCAAATAAAACTTATCTAAAAGATTTAAATGATAAAAAAAATAGCAAAGTAGCATTAAAAGTTTTAAAACAAACAAATAAGCTTTTTGTAAATAACAATGAAGAGAAAGAGAATATTATTTCAGAAAATACTTGTCAAAAAATGATATCTTTCATGATTGATGAAAAAATTTTAGATAAAAAATATAAATCATATTTTTCAGATAAAATTAAAAATGAATGCAAAAACTTTATTTATAAACCATAACTTGTAAATTCTATGAACAGAAAGCTATTTTAAATCATAATACTAACATATTGTAATATCTAAAATATGTTAGTATTATTTAGTATCAGTAACTTGAAAAGGGGAGTATCCCAAATCTGTATTTCGTCATCACAGTCATAAGACTCGGAGTGCAAAGCCTTACGTGCGGGAGAGACCTTTGAATAATTGGAGGGTAAATGCACGTTACACTATTTGCATGGGCGATATTAATAGCTCTTGTGATAGCTTTATTAGTATTTGACTTTGTAGGTCACGTAAAACATACACATATGCCTACAATCAAAGAAGCAACATTTTGGTCAGCGGGCTATATAATGCTAGCAATACTATTTGGTGTTGCAATATATGTCACTTGGGGAATGAAACATGCAGTTGAATATTGGGCTGGATGGATGACTGAGTGGAGTTTATCTATAGATAATTTGTTTGTTTTTCTGATCATTTTCGGCGCTTTTAGAGTTCCAAGACAGTATCAACAAAAAGTTTTACTTATAGGAATTTCTCTTGCTTTATTATTTAGAGGAATATTTATAATACTTGGAGCTACAATAATCGCCAAGTTTTCTGCAGTGTTTTATTTATTCGGTTTATTCCTCATATATACTGCTATCACACAACTCAAACCGCATAGCGATGCTGATGATGAATATCATGAAACAAAAATAACAAGATTTGTAAGAAAATTTTTTCCTGTAACAGATGGTTTTTTGGATGAAAAATTATTGCATAGGCATGCAGGAAAAACATATATAACTCCAATGCTAATTGTTATTGTAGCAGTTGGTAGTACTGATATAATGTTCGCATTTGATTCTATTCCAGCTATTTTTGGACTTTCTAAAGAACCTTATATAGTATTTGCTGCAAATGCTTTTTCATTACTTGGTTTACGTCAATTATTTTTCTTAATAGATGGTTTGATGGGAAAGTTGATTTTCTTAAATTATGGTTTGGCCGCAATTTTGGGATTCATTGGTATAAAGTTGATAATACATGCTATGCATGAAAATAATATTTCTTTTATTAATGGTGGAAAAAGTATTAATTTTCTGTCGGAACCAAGCACGGGCTTTTCAATGGGATATATTTTGATTGTATTGATTATAACGACTTTTGTTTCAATTATTGTTTCTAATAAAAGAAAATCTGCATAAAAATTAAATAAAAATGATTGTTATGGTAAAAGGTTATGAAAGATAAAATTGTTATAAAAGGAGCGAGAGAACATAATCTTAAAAATGTAGATTTAACTCTGCCTAGAAATAAATTTATAGTTTTTACGGGACTTTCAGGATCTGGTAAATCTTCTCTAGCTTTCGATACTATTTTCGCGGAAGGGCAAAGAAGATATATAGAATCTTTGTCATCTTATGCACGCCAATTTTTAGGACAAATGGATAAACCTGATATAGATTTTATTGAGGGGCTTTCACCTGCAGTGTCAATAGATCAAAAATCTACATCTAATAATCCACGGTCAACAGTTGGTACTATAACAGAAATTTATGATTATTTACGTCTTTTATATGCTCGAGTCGGCACATCTTATTGTCCTAAATGTGATGAAAAAATTGTTGAACAAACAGTGACTCAAATAGTTGATAAAATTTTAGAAAATCCTATTGGTACAAAGTTGCAGATACTTTCACCTGTTATTAGAGGTAGGAAAGGTGAATATGTTGAATTATTTTCTCAACTTTTGTCACAAGGTTTTTCAAGGATTATAGTTGATGGTTGTCAATATAGATTAGATGATCCTCCTGTTTTAGAAAAAAATGTAAAACATAATATAAATGTTGTTATTGATAGAATAGTGTTGAAAGATAATTCTAGAGCTAGATTATCCGATTCAATAGAAACATCAGTGAAACTGTCAGATGGCAGAGTTTATGTTGAATATGTAAAAAAAGATGCAGATAATGAGTTAAAAAAATATTCCACGCATAGAGCTTGTCCTAGTGAGCATGAATTAGTTTTAGACGAAATAGAACCTAAAACTTTTTCTTTTAATGCACCGCAAGGGGCTTGTGAAACCTGTCTGGGTATAGGATATTATCTTGAAGTAGATGATAATCTTGTGGTTACAAATCAAGATATTTCTTTACGTCAAGGAGCTATTTCTTTTTGGTCTGATTATCATTTTAAACAGTTGGAATCGTTGAGCAAAGATTTAAAATGTTCTAATATTTTAGATTTACCGTGGCGAGAAATACCTAATGATGTGAAACATATTTTATTGCATGGTAAAGATTATATTGTAAATGTTGAATATAAGAATAGATGGGGAAGAATTAGGCGTTATACTTCAGGATTTGAAGGAGCTATTGCTTATTTAAAACGCAAATATGAAGAAACTGAATCTGAATTGATGAGGCAAAAATATGAAGAATATATGCGTCAATTGCCTTGTAAAAAATGTGGAGGTACTAGGCTTAAAAAAGAGGTATTATCTGTAAAAATTGGTGGATTAAATATAGCTCAATTTTGCGATTTAAGTATTAGTGATGCGAAAATATTTTTGGAAAATCTGCATTTGGATCATAAAGGAACTATAATAGCTAAAAGAATTTTAACGGAAATATTAGCGCGATTACAATTTTTATCGGATGTTGGATTAACTTATTTAACTTTGTCGCGCAACGCTAAAACTCTTTCGGGTGGTGAAGCGCAACGTATACGTTTAGCTACTCAAATAGGTGCTGGTCTTGTAGGTGTATTGTATGTTTTAGATGAGCCTTCTATTGGGCTACATCAACGTGATAATCAAAAACTTATAGATGCATTAATCGGATTAAAAAACTTAGGTAATACTTTAATAGTCGTTGAACATGATGAAGATACTATTAAAGCGTCAGATTGGATTGTAGATATTGGACCAAGAGCTGGTGAAAATGGTGGCAATATTGTCCATAATGGAACATATGAGCAATTATTGTTAAATAAAAATTCTTTAACTGCAGATTATTTATCTGGGCGTAAAAAAATACTTATTCCTGAAAAAAGACGCAAATATTGTGCTGATAAAGTGATATGTATTGAGGGTGCTAGAGAAAATAATTTAAAAAATATTAATGTGAAAATACCTTTAGGTTTATTTACTGTAGTTACAGGAGTTAGTGGTTCAGGTAAATCTACGCTAGTTAATACTATTTTATATGAGTCTTTAGTTAAAAATTTAAATGGTGCTAAAACTGTGCCAGGTTTGCATAGGAAAATTACTGGTTTTCAACATTTGGATAAGGTAGTACATGTTGATCAGTCACCTATAGGGCGCACTCCTCGTTCTAATCCAGCAACTTATACTGGTGTATGGGATCATATAAGGAAGCTTTTCGCTCAAGTTCCTGAAGCTAAAATGCGTGGTTATGGTCCTGGTCGTTTCTCATTTAATGTTAAAGGTGGAAGATGCGAAGCTTGTAAAGGTGATGGAATATTAAAGATAGAAATGAATTTTCTCCCTGATGTTTATGTACCATGTGAACAATGCAAAGGTAAGAGATATAATCGTGAAACACTTGAAATAAAATATAAAGGAAAAAATGTTTCTGAAATATTACAGATGACAATTACTTGTGCGAAAGAGTTTTTTTCTAACATTCCTGCTATAGCTAGATATTTGAACACTTTAAATGATGTAGGTTTAGGTTATATTCGTTTAGGACAAAGTGCTCCTAGTCTTTCAGGTGGTGAAGCGCAAAGAGTTAAGCTTGCCACAGAACTACAAAAACGTTCTAATGGTAAGACTATATATGTTTTAGATGAGCCTACTACAGGTTTGCATGTTGATGATATTAATAAACTTTTGAGTGTTCTGCAAGGTTTAGTTGATAAAGGAAATACTGTGCTTGTTATTGAGCATAATTTAGATGTGATTAAGTGTGCTGATTGGATTATAGATATGGGACCTGAAGGTGGCGACTTAGGTGGTAAAATTGTAGCACAGGGAACACCAGAAAAAGTTGCAAAAAATTCGTCTTCTTATACTGGCATGTTTTTGAAAAATATTATCACTAAAAAATGATATGCATTTTATAAAAATTTTATGCATGAGCGGAGTCGTAAATGGCATCTATAGATTATAAACCTAAAATTAGTGATATACCGTCTTCTGCGGGCGTCTATAGATTTTATGATAAAAATGGCGAAGTAATATATGTAGGTAAAGCTAAAAATTTACGTAATCGTTTGAGCGATTATTTTCAAGATTTATCAAAATTATCTATAAAAACCAGGATAATGTTGTCTACAGGTACAAGGATTGATTGGACTATTGTTCAAAATGAGATAGAAGCTTTAACTTTAGAATATTCTTGGATAAAAGAGTATCAGCCACGTTTCAATATAATGTATCGTGATGATAAATCATATCCATATTTAGCTATTAGTATGAATGAAAAATTCCCTAGAGTAACTATTACCCGTAATTCACATAAAAAAGGTGTGAAATATTTTGGTCCATATTCTAAAGTTTGGGCAATAAGAGAAACTTGTGATAATTTAGCTAAAGTTTTTAAAATACGTTCTTGTAGTAATAGTGTTTTTAAAAGTGCTCAAATCGCGAAACGTGCTTGTCTTTTAGGAGATATTGGGAAATGTTCAGCTCCTTGTGTAGGGAGAATATCACAGGAAGAATATTATAATAATGCTAAAGAATTATCTAAATTTATGACTGGAAATGTTGGAAATTATATAAACAATTTGGAAAAATCAATGTTTCAAGCATCTGAAAATTTGCAATTTGAAAAAGCAGGTCGTATACGTGATGAAATTATTTCTTTAAAAAAAGTTTTAGAAAAAAATACTGTTGTTTTTGATAGTGATGCTGATGTTGATTTATTTGCTTTAGCATGTGATGATTTGCAAGCTTGTATTGTTTTATTTCATGTTAGAGGAGGGAGGATACGTGGAACTAAATCTTGGATTGGAGAAAGAATTGATGATAGTTTTGAAAATGATTTATTAGAAATGTATATATTAGATACATATAGCCAATATAATGAGAATGAGCTGTCACGTTTGCCATCAAATAGTGTTGATGATGTAGACCATTATGCAATTGATATTATTCCTAAAGAAATTTTAGTTTCACATGAGTTAAATTCTTCAACTTTAAGCCAATATTTATCAAATATACGTGGGTATAATGTGGATATACGTGTTCCTAAACGTGGAGATAAAGCAATACTTATGAATACTGCTTTAAAAAATGCTAACGAAATTTTAGTTAGAGAGAAATTGAAACGTTTAAATGATTTGTCCTCAAGATCTGTAGTATTAAAACAACTTGCTCAGGAATTGGGTTTAAAAAATCCTCCTTTGCGTATAGAATGTTATGATTGTTCGCATATTCAAGGAACGAATCATGTTGCTTCAATGGTTGTTTTTGAAGATGCTATGCCTAAAAAGAAGGATTATCGTTCATATAATATTTCTTTGAATTCCGATGGGACTAGTAAAGATGATACTGCGGCTTTATATGAAGTGTTATGTAGGCGTTTTGCTCGTTTAATAAGTGAAGAAAAAACATTGAGCACTTTTGATGAAAAAGGTGTTAAAATTTTAAAACGTTTTTCTTATAAACCTGATTTATTGGTTATAGATGGTGCATTACCACAAGTTAATATTGCAAAAAAAGTTATTGAAAAATTCAAATTAAATATTCCAGTCGTAGGCTTGGCTAAACGTTTAGAAGAAATATGGTTTCCTAATGAGGATTTCCCTTTAATTTTACCTCGACATAGTGATGTTTTATATTTATTGCAGTTTATTCGTGATGAGTCTCATAGATTTGCTATAGGATTACATAGGAAAAAACGGGGTAAAGCTATGATTGACAGTGCTTTGACTGCTATTTCAGGTGTAGGACCTAAGAGAGCTAAAAAATTGTTGAAAGAGTATAAAGCTATTTCAAATATACGAAATGCTAAGCCTGAAGAAGTTGCTAAAGTTGCAGGTGTTGGCATAGAATTAGCAAATGAAATAATTCAATGTTTGAATGCTAAATAATAAATTCGTGAATTTTAGTATATTATTTTAGATTTTATTTCTAAATATTTATCGCATAATTTGGATGGAAATTCGTTTGGTTCTGCTTCTATTATGTGAATTTTATTCATTGTGAATTTCTTTTTTATTTCATCTCTAATAAGTTTGGAACTTATTATTGCTGCTTTGTCATAAACATTTGTTACTTTTTTTATAGCATTTATTTCATTTTTATATACGGATGCAATTATTATAGTGTGTTTCTTGTTTAGATTTAATGCTGTTTTTATTAATCCATTTGTATAAGTATTTTGATCTATTGGAGTTATAAAAATTATTATTCCATTATTTTTCATTCTACTTTTTATATAAGGAATATGGTCAGTCCATGTTATTTCTTTAAACTGTGAAAATACATTAATGAAATATGATGCTAATGTTTGCATCAAATTATCTATTTTATGTGATGGTTGTAATGATTTTTCTATTTTATTACTAACTAATAATATTTCAATTTGGTCATGTGCTTTTATAGCTAGTGATGTTAATAAAAGGCAGGCTTCTATTTGTGATTCTAGTCTTGATTCATTATTTATCACGATAGATGATAAACGTGAAATATCTAATAGTAATAATATTTTTCTATCTTGTTCAGGATGCCATGATTTTACTATTAGTTCTTGGTGTTTCGTACTAGCTCTCCAGTCAATATCACGTATATCGTCGCCAATGACGTATTTTCTCATACTGTCAAATTCTGCGCCTTTTCCTTTTATAAAACTTGCTGTATTGCCTTCTATCTGTTGTAGCTTTAACAATTTACTTGGAAAATATTTTCTAGATTTAAATTCAGGTGTTACCATCACAGTTCTTGGAGTGTCATATTTTTTTTGAATTGATATGAGTTTTAGTTTACCGAAGGCTCGTATAGTAAGTTGTTGTATTGTTTTTTTGCCTCTGCTTTTAGGCGTTATTTCAAAATTTATATTAGTTTGCGTATCTGAAGCAATAATTATTTTTTGTTCTTGTATATTAGTTTTTATACTAGGAGGGCAAGAATTAGTTATTATTGCGTTTATTAGGTTTTTAGTTGGATTTGTTATGATTACTTTTATATTAATTTTTTCATTTTTCCTTATAGTTTTTGGAATTAGGCGTGTTACAGTTACATTTTTGAAATTTCTTATAGTTAAATAATCAAATATACAAAGTAATGTTATAAGTGTCATCCATATGATAATTGTAAGTATTGTTTTGAAAAATAGTGTGGGTATTATTCCTAATATTGTTAGGAAGGAAACTCTAGGTGTTATATTCATCGTGGCACCGTAATGTTGTTAACAATCATATTTACTATAGTGTCTGCAGTTAAGCCTTCTAATTCTGCTTCTGGCTGTAGTTTTATTCGATGTTTTAATGTTGGATTTGCCATTGTTTTAATATCATCTGGTGTCACATAATTTCTGCCGTTTAGCCATGCCCATGCTTTTGAAGCTTTTAGTAGTGTTATAGAACCTCTGGGCGAAGCACCAAGTAATACATTTGGGTTTTCTCTTGTTGCTTGTACGATATCGGTAATATATCCAAGTAAATCTATGCTTATTTTTACAGTGTTCATTTGATTTCTTGCTTCTAATATTGTTTGAGTATTTGCTATTTTATTTATGGAGTGTTCTAAATTTTGATTTACAAATGTTTTATCATGTCTAGTTAATATTTGTATCTCATTTTTTTTACTAGGTAATTTCATTGTTATTTTCATAGAAAAACGGTCTAATTGCGCTTCTGGTAAAGTGTATGTGCCTTCATATTCTATTGGGTTTTGTGTTGCTATTACCATAAATGGATTAGGCATGTGAAAAGTTTGTCCATTTACACTTACTTGTCTTTCTTCCATAGCTTCAAGTAAAGCGGCTTGTGTTTTTGCTGGAGTTCTATTTATTTCGTCAGCTAATAAAATATTAGTAAATATTGGTCCTTTTTTCATAGTGAAATCTTTTATATTTGCATCGTATATTTGAGATCCTGTGATATCAGATGGCATTAGATCTGGTGTAAATTGTATGCGTTTGAAATCGAGATTTAATGTTTTAGCGAGTGATTTTGCAAGTAGTGTTTTGGCTACGCCAGGTACACCTTCTAAAAGTATATGTCCGTCTATTAATAAACCTATCATCAAGCCTGTCAAAGCGGAATCGTGACCTACTATTACTTTAGATATTTCATTTTTTATTTTTTCCAGTTCTTTGCGTATATCTAGTGTTTCTATGTTATTTTCCATTTTTTACCTTTTGTTCGATTGATTCAAGATTTATTGATAGTATGGTTAATTCTTCATTTGAATTTATAGGTTGTGTATAAAAAATTTTTTCCAGATCTTCGTATTTTGTATTTATTTTATTAGAAAGTATTCTTATAATCTCATTTTTTTCTAATTTATTGTTTAAATGTAATATTTTTTTTATTTTTTCTAGATAATATATTCTTATTATTTCTGCAACATAATTTTGATCATTATTTTTTTTATATAGATTAGCTTTTCCAGTAGTTGTATCTGTGCTTCTTGTTAATGTTATGTTGTTTTCTTTGGCTATAGGTTTTAATCTTTTGCTTTTAGAAATTAAAAGTAGTATTGCGGATATTAATGTTATTATTATTATATTTTTAGCCCAAGGTGGTGTTAGCGGATTATTTTCTATTTTTTTCATTGAATATTGATCTGTTATATCGCTAGTGTACCAGTTTATTTTTTGGTATTTGCTGAACATATTTAATGCTAGTGACGCATTAGAAGCAGAAGTTATATTTTTATTATTAAATATAGACGCATCGGATATATAAAATATTTTTTGTTTTTTAGTTTTATTTATAATTAATGCATAATTATTATTTGTGGTGGGAAAGCATTTTATTATATTTTTTTCTGTGCTTGTACTTGTATGTATAGATGTTAGACTATGCGAAATTTTAGTTTTGTTATTTATATATTCAAATTTACATTCAGATTTTATATTGTCAACTTTTCCTTTAAAATCGCTTTCCACATTATTATCTTTATAATTGATTATATTTAGTAAAAATAAATCATTTTTGGTTTTTGTTATAATTTTTTGTAAAGATTTTTTTGGTATATAGTTTGGATTTACTATTACGGTTGCAGTTTTTTGTGAATTTTTTATTTGTGTAAGTTGTGAATAATTTTTTATTTTTTCTATTTCTATTTTTTTATTTTTCAAAACTTGAATTAATGCCATTGTCCCATTTTTATTTGGGTTATTTATTGCGTATGGTTGTTCAGATGTAGTGTTTGAAAATAGAGTAGTTAATATGATTGATATTATGATTAACGGAATTATGCTCGACAAATATATTGCGAATTCTTTTTTACTATTTGTCAATGTATGCCTCCGTATCCGAAACCTTCATATGATTTTTCGTATGGAGTTATATTCGATGTTATATCTAGTAATAATTGATATGTAATATTATATTCTTTTTCATTTGCTTTTTGTATTCCATAAAATATGCGGTTAAAAATATTTGTAGTTTCTATAATGCCTTTTTTATATTGGGGGATAGAAGATATAGCATGTTGAGCTACTTCATTTGGTGTCATATTTCGAGTTATTACTATGACATCTGTTTCTTGTAAGTATTTTATTATAGCTCTATAAAGTTCCATAGTTCCTATTGTGTAATCTTTTTGTGTATCAGCTGCTGATTTACCAGCAATTAATAATTGTGAATAGGAACGATTATCTAAGAAAAAATTGGGATTTAATATTTTATTAGGATGATTTTTTTTAATTTTAGTTATTATCAATACGATCAAAACAACTACTATTATGAAAAGAGTAATTATTATTAGGTCTATAAAACTATTGCCACTATTTGCTTCATTATTAAAAATTGAAATTATAAAATTATTAATATATTCCAATATTTTATACCACCATGAAACATTTTTTTCAGCGTATTCTGGTTTTGATAGTTCCTTTTCTAGTAGTTGTTTTGCATCGTCATCTGTGATGAAGATAGGCAATAAAATACCTATAATTTTCACTTTATTCGCTTTCTTCTATCGCTTTTTGCAATTCTATGTCTAATCCTTCTTTTCTTATACGCAAATCTATATAAATTAAAGTTGTGGATATAGCGAAAATTGGTGTTACAAATATTATATTCAATAATGTTGATATAGCATTTGATATCAATAATAATGTGTCAAAATGTAAGAATAATGATAATACTAAGTTTGCACCTAGTGATATTATTCCGAAAATAGCGCTCATTAATATTGCTATTAATACGATTCTACCTAAAATTACCCAAAAATATCCTTTAGATAATTTCCAGGAACGTTTTATACTACTTAATATTTTTTCATTTTCTAAAACTAATACTTGCGTTGAAAAACTTAAACGTATAATCATAAACAACATTAATATAACAGTTATTATGAATAAAATTACAGCTACGATAATTGCAATATAATATAGTTCAGCTGGTAATGTAAAAAACAAAAGCGCAGGTATTACTACTGATATTGATAATAGTAACATTCCAATAATTGTAATTAATAAGGAATATACTATTAATAATAAGATTAGCTTTAATAAAAATTCTTTAGACTTATTTATGTAATATTTTAATGAGTACTTACGTTTTATTACTAAATCAGCAACAGCAAGTGATGATATTCCAGTTATTATTAAAGTAAATATTCCTGATATGATTGATAATATTGAGGTACTTATTATATAGTTTCTAAAATATTCCAAAATTTCAGGAACAACAGCATTATTTGTATTGATATTTTCAAGAAAATTTTGCAGTGAATTTATAGAGTTAAATAAAAAATAATTTATTGGAAATTCTATTATTATCAATAGAATAGCTATTATCGAAGATATACCTAAGAAAACTTTAGGATTTTTTTGTATTGCTTTAAAAGTTCCATCTATTATAGTTGAAATATTTTGTGGGCGCATCGGTATTATGTTACTAGTATCTAGTACAGAATCAGCTTTTGTGTCAGATAGAGAAGTGCTATCTATATCACTGCTGTTTTTAATTTTTTTTAAAATATTTTCTTTTTCTTCTGGAGTTGCGATTCGTCCATATTTTGGTTCAGGCATTGATTGATCACTTTGATCATCATGTTCCCATTTCCAATTATTTGTCTCATCTGACATTAAATTTCCAATCTATATGTACCTACTTAGATAAAATATAACACATAAAATATGTTATTTTTATTCACATTTTGTGTTTTTTGTGAAAAAAATATGTGCGAATCGAATAATATACCTTTACATCAAATATTGATATGTGGAGGTGAAATGAACATTAAAACTATTATATATGCTATAAAAGATTTACTTTGTGATAATTATTGTTTAATTTGTGGAAGACAAGAAAATGTTTTTTGTTTTAGCTGTTTGAGGAAAATAGAAGAGTGTGAATTAAAAATAGTTCCATATGAGGAAGATATTATTTTATTCACTTTTGGAGAATATGAAGAATTTTGGAAAAAACTAATATTGACAATTAAACACAATGAAAATACAGATTTAAGTGAGATATATGATCTTTTATCTCGTTCAATTGTAAGGTATATAAAAAAATTTTTAGAACATGAAAATATTGAAAGTAGTTTATATTCTATTTTTATTAGTTTTATTCCATCTAGCTGGCATCGTCGTATAAGAGGTAAAAATAATAATCAAGAACTAGCTAGTCGTGTATATAAGCTTTTGATGGATGAAAGTAATTTTTTTGTGCAGTACGGAAAATTAATGGAATTTAAATTTTTTTCCAGATCTCAAGCAGGAAAAGATTCATCAAAAAGATATGAAAATCGTAAAAATAGTTTAATTGTTTTAAATGAAAATATTCCTAGCCGTTCTAAAAATAATTTATACATTATAATTGAGGATGTAGTAACTACTGGATCTACGATTAAAGCTTTTATTAATGAATTAAAGAAAAATATTATATGCGATGATAAAGTTTTGTTTTTCACATTAAGTGCTATAAATATCACATCTCGTGTTAAAAAATAAATACTAGTAGATAAATAAGGTAATATATTAATGTAGTTAATTTAATTTTTAGGAGGTACTCAATTTTTACTTAAATTTATTTTTTCTTTTTATAATATTTAGGAGGCTAAAATGAAAATCACAATTGTAGGTCGTCGTGTTACAGTCGAACAGAAGTTACGCGACTATATTGAGGAAAAAATAGCCAAAGTAGAACAATTATATCCTCGTGCGGATACTGTCAATGTTGAAGTAACGCATGAAAATAATCCTCGACAAACAGACACTGCTGAGCGTGTTGAATTTACTGTTATAGGAAAAGGTCCTATTATTCGCGCTGAAGCTTCTTCTTTTGATAAATTTGCCGCTGTTGATATAGCTGCTGGTAAATTATTTGAACGTTTACGTCGTTTACGCGATAGAGCTAAAGATCATCGCAGAGATGAAAATATCAACTTTAATATTGATGGAATTGTGAACGATATTAAATTACCTAAAAAAGAAAGTAAAATAAAAGCTGAAAAAACTCCGCATGATTTAAAAGTCGGTGAAAGCATAGAATCTCAACTTGGTGATTCACCAGTAGTAGTTAGACAAAAAGTGTATGAAGCTGAACAAATGACTACGGAAGATGCTTTAGACCAAATGGAATTGGTTGGACACCCATTTTTCTTGTTTATAGATATCGATACAAAACAACCTTGTGCTGTTTATCGAAGGCATGGTTGGACATATGGTGTTATTCGGCTAGATGCAGTTGTAAATAAATAGTATATTAATTTTTTATTGAGGCTACTTGTTTCTATTGGTAGCCTCTTTTTACATATTTAGACGTTTGATGTAAACTGATAGATAGCCTTAAAAATATATATTTCAAATAGGAGTTCTAAGTGTCATTAGTGGATAAAATTCTTCGCATTGGTGAAGGTCGTCAACTTAAAAAGTTAAAAGCAATTGCCGATAAAGTTGATGCAGTTGAAGATAAATACAAAGCTATGAGTGATGAGGAACTAAAAAATCAGACACAAATTTTTAAAGATTTATTAGCTAATGGGAAAACTTTAGATGACATAATGGTAGATGCATTTGCTACAGTTAGAGAAGCTTCTGCCAGAACTCTTGGTTTGCGACATTTCAAAGTGCAAATAATGGGTGGCGCTGCGTTACACTGGGGAAATATTGCTGAAATGAAAACTGGTGAAGGAAAAACATTAGTTGCAACTTTGCCTTCATATCTTAGAGCGCTTACTGGAAAAGGTGTGCATGTTGTCACAGTAAATGATTATTTAGCTTCCTACCAATCAGAGTTGATGGGTAGAGTTTATCGTTTTCTAGGCATGACAACCGGATGCATATTGAACACTATGACGCCTTCTCAACGACGTGAAGAATACAATTGCGATATAACTTATGGTACTAATAATGAATTTGGTTTTGATTATTTGCGCGACAATATGGCAGAGTTACCTGAGGAATTAGTTCAACGCGGACATAATTATGTAATTGTTGATGAGGTAGACTCAATACTTATTGATGAAGCTAGAACTCCTTTGATTATTTCCGGACCTTCTTCTGATGAAGTAAACAAGTGGTATGTAGAGTTTGCTAAAATTGCTAAAAAACTAGTTTCTGGTGTCGATTATGAAGTGGACGAAAAAAAGAAAACAATTGGTATATTAGAAGATGGTATAGCAAAAGTAGAAGACTATTTAGGTATTAATAATTTATACGAGGCTGAAAACACTCCTTTAATTGGATTTTTGAATAATGCTATTAAAGCTAAAGAGATTTTCAAACGTGATAAAGACTATATCGTAACGCCTGAAGGTGAAGTATTAATCGTTGATGAACATACAGGACGTGTGCTTCCTGGACGTAGATATAATGAAGGAATGCATCAAGCTATTGAAGCTAAAGAAAATGTTAAAATAAATTCAGAAAACCAGACTTTAGCAACTATTACATTGCAAAATTATTTCAGACTATATCCTGAAGGTTCTCGTGCTGGTATGACAGGTACTGCTGAAACTGAGGCTGCAGAATTCGCATCCACTTATAAAATTGGTGTGATTCCTATTCCTACAAATAAACTGATGATAAGAAAAGATAAAGATGATTTAGTTTATGTTAGTGAATTAGCTAAGTTGAAAGCTATAGTTGCTGATATTGTACAAAGACATGAAAAAGGTCAACCAGTACTTGTAGGTACTACATCTGTTGAAAAATCTGAAGTCTTATCGTCTCTGCTAAAACAAGTTGGTGTGCCACATGAAGTTTTGAATGCTAAACAACATGAACGTGAAGCTGGTGTTGTTGCAATGGCTGGTAGAAAAGGTGCAGTAACTGTTGCAACAAATATGGCAGGACGTGGTACAGATATTATGTTGGGTGGAAATGCTGAATTTATTGCAGTAGCCAATATGAAAGCTAAAGGATATGATTTATCTGCTGATCCTGAAAAATATGAAAAAGCTTGGCCATCAGTTCTTGAAGAAGCTAAACGTGCAGTTGCAGATGAGCATGAAGAAGTAACGAAACTGGGTGGCTTATATGTGTTAGGAACTGAAAGACATGAATCCAGACGTATCGATAATCAGCTTCGCGGTCGTTCTGGTCGTCAAGGTGATCCTGGTGAATCTAGATTTTATTTATCTATGGAAGATGATTTGATGCGACTATTCAATTCATCATTAGCCTATAGAATAATGAATTCTTCAGGTTTTGATAAAGATGAACCATTAGAGTTTAAAATAGTTACTAAAGGTATAGCATCTGCCCAAAGACAAGTGGAAGCTAGAAATTTTGAGATACGTAAAAATGTTTTGAAATACGACGATATCATGACTGAACAGCGTGAAAAAGTTTATCAGCAACGTCGTAGAGTTCTCGAAGGTGAAGATCTGAGAGAACAGATAATATTCTTTATGGAAAATCTTGTAACAAATATTATTGAGAAATATTGTTCAGCTTCTTCTCCTAAAGATTGGGATTTGGAAGCTTTGTGGGGAACATTAAGAGAATTTTATCCTGTATCTATTACACTGGATGACCTTGTAAAAGAAGTCGGAACAGTAGAAATGCTTACGCAAAAAATACTTATTGATGAACTTACTGATGATATTGTTGTTTCCTATGAAGAAGCTGAGAAGAATTTGGCTGGAAATGATATAGCTATAACACAATTGGGTGAAGATCCTATGCGTCAGTTAGAAAGACGTGTATTACTTGCAACTGTAGACCGTATGTGGCGTGAGCACTTATATGAAATGGATTATTTGAAAGAAGGAATTGGTCTACGTGCTGTTGCGCAACGTGATCCTTTAGTTGAATATGCTAATGAAGGTGCGCAAATGTTTGTTACTATGATGAATAGGATACGTGAAGAGACTGTAAAGCATATTTTTGGTTATTATGGCCATTTCAAGCGAGTTCTTGATGAATTAGTTGCTAGTGGAGCTATTAGGTCTGATGAATCAATTATGGGTGATGTTGGTCAGGCTAAAACTATTGATAATTTGAATTATTCTTCATCTGATATAGATGATTCTTCTGCTGAAAGTTCGACTGTTAAAAAGCCTGCAGGAAACAGGCGTGAGCGCAGAGCAAATAAGAAGAAAAATAAAAACTAATTGTCTGTGTGGTACAGTTATTTTGTACCACACTTTTTAGAATAATATTGAAAATACATATAAGATTTTATTTGTGTTTTACATAAATAATAAAACTGCAATATATTTTTTAAAAATAATGTTTATAATAGTTCAATAGAGAAGTTGCATTATTATATTTCGCTGAAGAAATATTTATAGGAGAAAAATGTTATCTGTTGGAGTCGATGTAGGTGGCACTAAAATAGCAGCTGGTTTAGTAGATGATAAAGGTAATATTGTAGATATAGAAAAAATAAATACTGAAAATGAAGATTTGCAACAACTTAATGCTGATATTATTTCATTGATAAAAAAACTTGTAGGCAAAAATAATGTATCTTCAATTGGAGTTGCAACTACTGGTTTTGTATCTAAGACTCGTGACATAATACTATTTGGAACTAATATTAATCATAAAAATTATAATTTCAAAAAAGCTCTTCAGAAGGAATTGGCTTATAAAATTGTTATTGAAAATGATGCAGACGCTGCTGGATGGGCTGAATATAAATATGGTAGTGGCAAAGAATATGAATCTATGGTTATGGTAACTTCAGGTACAGGCATTGGTGGCGCATTAATTATAAATGATCAACTTGTACGAGGTGCTTTTGGTAAGGCTGGAGAAATCGGTCACATGAAAATAGTACCTAATGGTAGATTTTGTAGTTGCGGATTACAAGGGTGTTGGGAAGCATATGCGAGCGGAAGTGCATTAGTTGAAAATGCTAATAATATTTTAAAATCTAATCCTAAAAGTGTAGAAAATATTGTTTCATGTTCTATAGATGGAAAAATTACTGGTCCAAACATAACTAAATTAGCGTTTCAAGATGATAAAGTAGCTAGAAATCTTATAGAAAATATTGGTTGGTGGTTAGGTTTGGGTATATCAAATATAGCTACTATAATCGATCCAGAAATTATAATTATAGGTGGGGGAGTTAGTGCTGGTAAGAATATTTTATTGGATGGTGTAAAAAAAGGATATGAGAGTAATTTATCAGCAGGTGCATATGTAGAAAAAGCTCCAATTGTACTAGCGAACTATGATAATAATGCAGGTATTATAGGCGTTGCAGATTTATCAAGAAAATAAATGAGGGTAATAATGATAGCGTATAAAATTTTAAAAATATTAGCAGGGTCTATTGTTAATTTTATTTATAAACCTACAGTAATTGGTTTAGAAAATATTCCTAAAGAAGGTCCAGCTATTTTGGCTTCAAATCATTTATCTGTAGTTGATTCACTATTTTTACCTTTAGCTGTAGATAGACAAATAGTTTTTATCGGAAAATCAGATTATTTTACTGGTAAATCATTAAAAGGTAGGATTATTGCGTCTTTTATGAAATCTATGGGAGTTATACCTGTCGATAGAAGTGGCGGAAAAGGACAGTCAGCTTTGGATAAAGCACTTGAAAGATTGGAAAGTGGTGAATTGTTTGGCATTTATCCGGAAGGTACTAGAAGCCCTAACGGTAAATTGTATAAAGGTAAAGTTGGAGTTGCCAAATTAGCTTTGCAATCAGGTGCACCTATAATTCCCGTGGCTATGGTTGGAACAGATATAGCACAACCTATAGGTAAAAAGTTACCTTTACGTGGTGTACCTATACAAACAAGAATAGGGAAAGCTATAGATATATCTAAATATGAAAATATTACGGATAGGCATGAATTATATAGAACCATTACTGATGAATTAATGCGTCAAATACAGAAAATGTCTGGTCAAGATTATGTAGATAAATATGCTGCTGATGTTAAAAAAGATTTAGCTAAAAAAGGATTATTTGATGGTCCTATACCTAATGGATAGGATGAATAAAAATATTTATGTTAGGAGTTCGCAATGAAAATATGCAAAGTCGCATTTTTAACTGCAGGAGGTTTCGCTCCATGTTTATCTTCTGCCATTGCTTTTTTGATTGATGAATATGTAAATGCAGACAAGAACATTGAGTTTATCGCATATGAATATGGTTATTACGGTTTGCTGACTGGTAAGAAAATATATATTGACAATGAAGTCATAAAAAATACAAAAATAATGCATGAATTCGGTGGTAGTCCTATTGGTAATTCTAGAGTAAAACTAACTAATACCAAAGATTTAATTGATAGAGGAATAATATTAGAAAATGAAAATCCACTAGAAATCGCGGCCAAACAACTAGTTGCTGATAAAGTTGATGTGCTACATGTAATAGGTGGAGACGATACAAATACTACCGCGGCAGATTTAGCTAAATATTTGAAAGAACATGATTATAATTTAACTGTAGTTGGTTTGCCTAAAACGATTGACAATGATATTTTTCCTATAAAACAATCTTTAGGAGCTTTAACAGCTGCTGAGCAAACTGCTTTGTATGCTCATAATATTATTTCTGAACATCGTTCTAATCCAAGAATGCTGATTATTCATGAAATCATGGGTAGGAATTGTGGATGGCTTACGGCAACTAGCTCTAAAATATATCATGACGATTTAAAAAATAAAAAATGGCTACCTCAAATAGGATTGTCAAAAAATAGATATGATATTCACGCTATATATTTACCTGAAATGCATGTTGATTTTGAAAAAGAAGTAACTAGGTTGAAAAAAATAATGGATGAAAATGGAAACGTGAATATTTTTCTTTCTGAAGGAGCAGGCGTTAAAGAAATAGTTCAAGAAATGGAAAATACTAATCAAGAAGTACCCAGAGATCCTTTTGGACATGTTATGTTGGATAAAATAAATCCTGGAGTTTGGTTTTCAAAACGTTTTGCAAAATTAATTGGTGCCCAAAAAGTATTGGTTCAAAAATCTGGTTATTTTTCTCGTTCAGCAAAAGCTAATAAATGTGATTTAGATTTAATTAAAGATGTTGTTAAAATTGCAGTAAAGAATGCTTTTGAAGGAAAAAGTGGTGTTGTTGGACAAGATGAGGAAAATAATAATAAGCTTTCTATAATAGATTTTTCAAGAATAAAAGGTGGTAAGCCTTTTGATATAAAACAACACTGGTTTCAAACTTTATTAAAAGAAATAGGACAAATTTAAATGAATGAATATTTGATTTAGAATATGCAAATATTAATAAGCATGAATTTTATCTGAAAACAATGTTTTTTCTAATAATTTTTTCTATTTTTTTCTGTATAATGGATTATTGTATGAGAATAAACTAGCCTGAATGTTTCTAAATAAAACTAAGGTATTATGAGGACTATAAAGAGTGGATATGTCTGAGTTAGATGATGATAAACGAATTGATGCTAGTAAAGTTCCTTCGACTCTGGGTAGTGTAGATAATTTTATTGGAACTGTTATTGATGACCGTTATAAAATAAAATCGCGTATTGCCAGAGGTGGAATGGCAACAGTATATAGAGCCCAGGACAGAAGACTTGATCGCGTCGTCGCTATAAAAATTATGCATCCTCATTTGGCTGAATCGCCTGATTTTATTGCGCGTTTCCGTAGAGAAGCTAGAGCTGCAGCAAGTTTGACTCATCCCGGAGTGGTAGCTATACATGACCAAGGTATAGTAAATGGCTCTGGATATCTTGTTATGGAACTCATTGAAGGACCTAATTTGCGTACATTGATAAAACGCGAAGGGTGCTTCACATTAGGTAAAAGTTTAAATATAATTTTGGAAATTTTACAAGCTTTAAACGCTGCTCATAATGCTGGTATAGTTCACAGAGATATGAAACCCGAAAATGTTTTAATGACTCCTTATCATCAAGTTAAAGTTGCTGATTTTGGTTTAGCGCGAGCTGTTTCTGAAACTACTGCTGCAACTACTAGTAGTATTTTAGGTACTGTTTCATATATGGCTCCTGAAATTATTACTAGTGGTAGTGCTGATTGTAAAACTGATATATATGCAACTGGCATAATGCTTTATGAGCTTATCACGGGACATACTCCTCTTAGTGGATCTACGCCTATACAGATTGCTTATAAGCATGTACATGAGCCTATGCCTAGTATATGTAGTGAACTAAACTGGGTTCCAGTTGAAGTTGAGAATATTATTAATATGTTTACTGACAGAGATATGAATTCTCGACCTGATGCCAGTGCGTCAATTAATATGATTAAAGAGCTTTTGCGCGCTCTGCCTGCAGATGTATTAAATAAAAAAGCTGATGTTGAACCGCAGTTACCTTTAGATGATAATGATAAAGAAACAGAGTATGATTCAGGAGCTACTTCTGCTTTATCATATAGTAGCGGAACAATGGCACTCAATATGAATGAAAGTGCATATAAACCTGTAGGATTAAAAAATCGTTTTAAAGAAAGTTTAAAGCATAATAAAAATTTAGTTGATAGTAATGATTCATCGGATTCACCAGAACATGAAAAAAATATTATATCTGATGGAAATACAGAAAATGTTGATAATGAACAATCTGTGAAACTTTTAAGTGATAGATCTTCTGATGAGCATATAGAAAATAATGATATGTCTACGCCTGTTGAAGGTATAAGCGTGCCAGAAATATCTAATGTAGTTACTGGAGATGTCTGTAAAAATACTGAAAAAGAAACAAAAACTTGTAACACTAAAACACTAATCAAGAGTAAAAAATTGTGGATAAGTATATTATCTATAATCGTAATAGCATGCTTTGCGTCTTGGTGGTTTATTTTAGGTCCTGGTTCTTATAAGAATGTTCCTGTTGTAACTAATTTTACAGTTGAAAGAGCAGTTAAAATATTAAATAATGACGATATCATATTTGATAAAAAATTTGTGTACAGTGATACTATACCTAAAGATAAGGTAGTTGGAACTGATCCTAAAGGAAAAGTTTATAGGAATCGTAGAGTTAAATTGTTAATATCAAAAGGTGTTCAGCAAATAAATATTCCAAATATTTCAAATTTAACTCCTGAAGAAGCAAGAAAAGTTCTTTTGAAAGCAAATTTAAAAGTCAATAAAGATATTTCACAAGTATGGTCTGATGATGTAGAAAAAGGAAAAGTAGCCTCTACAGATCCTGCTGCAGGAACTGTTATTCCACATACAAAATTTGTAACTATCCAAGTTTCTAAAGGAAGAGAACCTATAAATGTTCCAAATATTGTAGGTAAACCGTTAGATCAAGCGCAAAAAACTCTTGCTGATTCCGGGCTAAAAGCTGAATTTAGTGAAGATTTTTCTGATGGTGTTCCAAAAGGTGCTGTAGTAAGTCAATCACCTGGACCAAATACTACATTGTATAGAAATGATATAGTACGCTTTGTAGTATCTAAAGGACCAAGGACTATACCTGTGCCAGATGTATTTGGAAAATCTGTGGGTGAAGCAACAAATATTTTACAGGGAGCAGGTTTTAAAGTAAGCATTAACAAAGTATTCGGCGGAGTATTCGGAATAGTTCGTTCCACTACTCCTGGAGCTGGAAGCCAATTGCAACCTGGAAGTACTATAACAGTAACTGTATTGTAGTTGAATATTTTTATTTGATCTTACTTAAAACTGGCAGATATTAATATAAATATTGAACTAGAGTAGTACTAGCTATAAATGTTATAGTGTTGTAATTTTGTTTGTTTGAACAAAAAGTAAAAAAGAAAAGAACATGCTTAGCGACGAATGTTCATTTAAAATGTACAACAGTAGCTGAGCATATTCTTTTCTTGAATAAATTCTCAAATAAAGAAAACTATTGCCGATTATTATTTAGCTTTTGTTTCACAATATATGCAACGATATATACCATTTTCTCTATCAGTTAATTTGAATGTTTGTTCTAATTCTTGCTCTATTGACGTTATGCAACGAGGATTTTTACAATAAATAACGTCTGTAATTATTTCTGGTAATTTTGGATTAATTTTTTCAAGCAATTTGCCTTTACGAATAATATTAACAGTAATATGCGGGTCAATAAAACCTAATATTTCATAATTTATATCAAGTAATGTATTGACTTTTAAAATGTCTTTTTGTCCTAATTTTTTGCTTGTAGCATTTTCTATAAGAGCTATTTGGCATTTTAATGAATCAAGTTTCAAATAATGGTACAGTTGCATTCCTTTGCCTGCTGGAATGTGGTCTATAACAATTCCTTCAGTAATTGAACCGATAATCATAGTTTTACCCCCAAAAGTTTTAAAATTAATGCCATTCTTATAAATTTTCCAAATTTTACTTGTTTAAAATATGCTGCGCGAGGATCGCTGTCTATGTTTGTTGCAATTTCATTTACTCGAGGTAATGGGTGCAAAATAATTAAATCTTTTTTAGCGTTTTCTAATTTATCCTTTGTAAGAATATAGGTATTTTTCAAACGCAAATAATCTGCTTCATTAAAGAAACGTTCTTTTTGTACTCGAGTCATATATAAAATATCTAGTTTTGGCATATTTTCACAAAGATCAGTTACTTGTTCATATTCAATATTATTTTTATCTAATATTTCAGTGCGAACATGCTCAGGTATACGTAATTCTTCAGGTGATATGAGAACAAACTTTATATTTTTGTAACGGCTCATTGCTGTGATTAATGAGTGAACAGTACGACCGAATTTTAAATCACCGCAGCAACCTATAACAAGATTGTCTAAACGTCCTTTTTCTTGTTCAATAGTTAAAAGGTCAGTGAGCGTTTGTGTAGGATGATTATGTCCACCATCACCAGCATTAATAACTGGAATATCTACTGCTTTAGAAGCGACAAAAGGTGCACCTTCTTTTGGATGACGCATTGCTATGATATCAGCAAAACAAGCTACTGTACGAGCAGTATCTGCAACACTTTCTCCTTTTGTGACTGATGAAGCTGATGCGTCTGAAAAACCTATAACATTTCCTCCGAGATTAAGCATTGCTGATTCAAAACTAAGACGCGTACGTGTTGATGGCTCATAAAATAGCGTTGCAATTGTCTTGCCTTGACAAGCTTTTGCGTATTTTTTAGGTTGATTAATGATATCGCGTGCTGTAGTAATAAGATCACTAATATCATTAGTATGTAGATCTAAAATATCAATTAAATCTTTCATAATTTTCCTTTCTTATAATAGTTATAATATTTATTCTGATATATGAATCCATCTTTCATCTTTAGGATTATCTCTGAAATGTTTGAGTTTATTTACATCAGATATTTTTATATATTCTTCTTCAACAGCGGCTTCAATTACTGCATCAAAATTTGTTAAACTATAATTCTTTATATTTGCATCTATAAATGCTTGTTCGCTCTTGGCCATTTGATAAGTAAATATTGATGCTATTCCTAGTACTTCAGCTCCATTATTTTTTAAAATATTTACCACTTCCAACACGCTACCACCTGTTGAAATAAGGTCTTCAATTACAACAACTTTTGTATTTTTTGGCATATAGCCTTCGATTTGGTTTTTTCTTCCATGATCTTTTGCGCCACCTCGCACATACCCCATAGGTAAATTTAAACGTTCAGCAACTAAAGCAGCATGAGCAATTCCAGCAGTACTTGTTCCCATAATCATTTGACATTCTGGAAAATGAGTTTTAATAGTTGAAGCTAAAGCATTTTCTACATCAATTCTTACATTAGGAAAAGAAAGTATTAATCGATTGTCGCAATATATAGGGCTTTTTATACCGCTTGCCCAAATAAATGGTTCTTCTGGTCGTAGAAATATAGCTCGAATAGATAATAAGTGTTTAGCGATTGATGTTGTCATAAATCCTCCTTTTGTAAATGTTTTATAGGTATAAAATGTCGATTGTTTAGGTTTATATTTATATTGGTTTCACAAAATCATTTACGGCTTTTTGATATACAGTTAACGGGTCTTGCGCTCTAGTAATTGGGCGCCCCATAACAATATAGTCACTACCAAGATGTAATGCTTGTTCGGGTGTTGTAACGCGTTTTTGATCTCCTAAATCATTTTGTTCAAATCTAACTCCTGGTGTCACTGTTAAGAAGCCTTTGCCACAAGATTCATGAATTAATGGTGATTCTAGCGGTGAGCATACAACACCATCAAGTCCAGCATTTTTTGCTAAATTTGCATAATGCACTACAGTATCTTGCATATTGGAATTTATGAGTAAGTCTTTTTGTAATTCTTCTTCACTTGTAGAAGTAAGTTGTGTTACTGCTAATAAAAGAGGTCTATTAGGAATGTTTTTTATGCGTTCTGCACTAGCTTCTAACATTTTGCTAGTGCCACTTGCGTGTACATTTATTAAATCTACTTTTAATTTTGCTAGTACTGCTATAGTTGATGCGACTGTATTTGGAATATCATGCATTTTCAGATCTAGAAAAATTTTATGTCCACGTTTTTTAATTGTTTGTATTATACTAGGTCCTTCAGCGTAAAATAATTCCATACCAATTTTTACAAATGGTTTATTTTTTTGAAATATATCTAAAAAATCTAGGCATTGTTTTCCTGATGGAAAATCACATGCAATAATTACATCTTTTCCCATTTTTTATTCCTTTCAAATAAATCTATATTTTCATTTCAATTATTTTTCATGCGCAATACCTATGATTTGCTCAATTTGATTTACTTTGAGTTTATCTAGTTGGTGCGGTAAATTTTCAATAATTTTAGGGCAACACAATGGGTCAATTAAGTTTTGTGCTCCAATTTGTACTGCACTTGCACCTGCCATCATCATTTCTATAACATCTTCGGCACAAGAAATACCTCCCATACCTATTATTGGAATTTTTACTGATTTATATACATCCCAAACCATTCTTAAGGCTATTGGGAAAATTGCTGGTCCTGATAATCCTCCAGTTATGTTTTTCAATATAGGTGAACTTTTTTGAATATCTATACGCATTCCTAAAAGAGTATTTATCAAAGATAATCCATCTGCACCTTCATTTTCACACGCTTTAGCAATGGACACTATGTCAGTAACATTAGGTGAGAGTTTAATATATATTGGTTTTTTTGTGGTTTTTCTAATTGCTGAAACCACTTTTGATGCTTGCTCACAACTTACACCAAAACTCATTCCACCACTATGAACATTAGGGCAGGATATATTTATTTCAAAAATTGCTATTTGTGGTGATTCATCTAATATTTCTACGGCTTGTACATATTCATCAACTGAAAATCCGCTCACATTTGCAATTATCTGTTTATTATATACTTTGCTAAGTTTTGGTAATTCTTCTTTTAAAACATGTTTAGCTCCTGGATTCTGTAATCCTACGGCGTTTAACATTCCCGACGCTGTTTCACTAATACGCGGAGTGTCGTTTCCGAAACGTGGATTTATTGTTGTTCCTTTTATTGATATGGAGCCTAGACAGTTTATATCAAAAATATCCGCAAATTCATATCCGAAACCAAAAGTTCCACTTGCAGGAATTATGGGATTATCAAGTTTTATATTATTTAAATGAACAGATAATCGATTATCGCACGATGGGTCTATAATATTTGTGGTGTTTTTATTTACCATGCTAGTGTCTCCTGTGGTATTACTGGTCCTTCTTTGCATATGCGCAATGCTCCTTTTTTTGTTTGTATAGAGCATCCCATACAGGCTCCAAACCCGCATCCCATTCTTTCTTCAAGACTAAATTGACCTGACCACTGTTTCTTTTTAGCTAAATCATAAACGGAATGAAGCATTGGCAGAGGGCCACATGTGTAAAAAATTCTAGGATTATTTTTTGTGCTAGCTGGTATTTTTTTCAATGCTTCTGTTACAAATCCTTTAGTTCCTGCTGAACCATCTGCTGTGCAAATAGTAACTTTTAGACCGAGCGCGTCAAATTCATCAGCGAGAAATATTTCATTTTCAGTGTTGAATCCTAATATTATTTCAGGTGATTGTCCTGCTTTTTGAAGCATTTTAGCTAGTCCATACAGTGGAGGAGTGCCTACGCCTCCACCGATTATTAGGGGTGATTTTGACAGCGAATTATTTTCGTTTTCTTCTTTTAATTTATTTTGATTATATGGCATGTTATTTATGTCGGTTTTTTTATATACATTGCAAGATTTTTTATTTTCAATTTTAAATTCTTTTCCTAGCGGTAATAATAAGTCTAATTTCATCCCTGGTGAATATGTTGCGAGTTCCGCAGTGCCACGCCCAACTACTTTATAAATTAGACGTAAACTATTAGAAGTCCAGTCGCATACTGATATAGGGCGACGTAAAAAATATCCTGGTAATTGAATATTTACAAATTGTCCTGCTTTTACTGTAAAAAGTTCATTTCCTAATAGTTGCAGATTATATACTTTAGGAGCTATTAATTTATTTTCTATGATAGTGAATTTTGTGTTAATCATTTTGAATCCTTGGAAAATAGTGTGTCGTATTCAGGGTTTGACCATCGCGTAATTGTATTTTCATAATAGGCAACATCTGCTCCGACAATTGTTAGTTTGCAACGTCCTCGTACTATTTCTCCGCTAAATGGAGATGCTTTTCCTTTGCTGAGAAATTCATCAGGATTTATGCAATATTCTTCTGATAAATCGAATAATGTTAAATCTGCTACTTCGCCTATTTCTATACCATTTGAAACTGGTAATCCATTGCGTGATTGTGTAATGTTTGCAAAAGAAAAGCGCCTTTTAGGGCGCGTACTAAATAAATCAATTAATGCTTCAAGTGAAAGCTGATGAGTTTCAACTAATTTTGTATATAATATAGGAAATGCTGTTTCTAGGCCGACAATACCGTTCAAACTGTGATCTAAACCTTTGCTTTTTTCTTCAGCTGTGTGTGGAGCATGATCAGTTGCAATACACAAAATTGTTCCATCTTTGACAGCTTGCAATAATGCGAGTTGATCTTTTTTTGAACGAATAGGTGGGTTCATACGAAAACGCCCCTCTTCTTGTAATAATTCATCATTTAGAACAAGATAGTGGGGCGCTGTTTCACAAGTTACATTTACACCTCGTCGTTTAGCGTCTCGTATAAGTTCAATGCTTTCTTTTGTGGAAACGTGGCATACGTGATACGTTACGCCTGTTTGTTCAGCAAGTTTTAGATCTCTTTCTACTTGCTTCCATTCGCTAATTGATGGATTTCCGTTATGCCCATGTGTATGTGCATATTTTCCATCATGAATTACTCCATTTTTAACTAGATTTTTTTCTTCAGCGTGTGCAACGATGCATTTACCTAAAGATTTTGCTTTTAGCATTGCTTCTTTCATTAATTTTTCATTTTGGACGCCAAATCCGTCATCGCTGAAAGCAAATACTTCTGGAGCAAGTGCTTGTAAATCAGAAATTTTTTCACCTTTTTGGCCTATAGTTATTGATGCATATGGAAATACGTGCACACGAGCATCTTTTTTGATTTTTTCTTGTTGTATAGCAAGATGCGGTAGACTATCAGGAACTGGATCTAAATTTGGCATAGTGCAAACAGTTGTATATCCTCCTCTTGCAGCTGCTCTTGTTCCAGTTGCTATTGTTTCTTTTTCTTCTTGTCCTGGCTCCCGAAAATGTACGTGTATATCTATAAATCCTGGGAATAAATGAAGGCCTTCTGCATTATATGTTGGAATATTGTCTTTAGGATATTTTGTTAATGAATTATCTGATGATATATTTTCAATTTTTCCATTTTTAATAGTTAAATTTATTTTTTGCCATTGGCCTTTGTAATATGCGGTTGCATTTTTTATATGGAAATCTCTTGGCATGGTGTTTCTTTCTGCTTTTATTATTTTGAGATTATGTTTATTTTTGAGGTATTTTATAAAAAATGAGCCTTCGCGGTATGCGAAGGTTTCCGAATATGTTTAGTTTTGAGCAAATCCATCCAATTTTCAGATTGTTCGCTACCGCACACAAAAATCTCAATAACTATACACACATTATTTTATAGAGTCAATAATATTTAACTTTTTTTTTGTGTAAAATGTGTTTTTTTGATAATTGTATATTTATTTTAATATTGTTTTACCTAATGATAGTATATATTTTTTAACTTCATTTGATATAGGTAGTTGATTTATTATTTCTTTTCCATGTATATAATATTCTTGAATTTCGTTGTGGTGTTTTGCGTATGCTCCAGATTTTACTATGAGTTTTTTTATGTATTCTATTTCTTCTTTTTGTGTATTTTCATCTTTTAAATTTTGTAAAATTTCTAACATTTTTTCTTTTAGATTATTGTCTAACATGTCAATAGTGTATGCGAGTAATAGTGTTTTTTTCTTGTCAATTAGATCACTTTCATTATTTTTGCCAGATTGTTTTACATTAGAAAACATGGAGATTTCGTCATCTTTCATTTGAAAAGCTATACCCCAAGATTTAAGTGCTTTAGCTATGTCTGTCAAGTCAATATTTTCAGATGATAGCATAGTTCCTAATATGAATGGTTTTAATATGGAATAATGCGCACTTTTTGTTATTATAATTTCTCGAGTTAATTCTTTATTTATTTCTATTTGGTTATTAATTTGTTGATGACTTGCGTATAAATCATAGTATTGGCCTATTGCTACTTCTGCTGTTAGTGATGTGAAATATTGAATGATTTTTTTGTATTTAGCAATGTTTAACGTTATTTTTTGACATTGGTATATTGCTTTTGAAAAAAGTAGATCTCCTAATAATATAGCTGCATTTTTCCCGTAATTTTCGGGTGAACCGTAATATTTTTTACCTTTATGTACTTTTGAATATTGTACATGGGCAGTGGGTTTTGAACGTCTAATATTACTATTGTCTATAATGTCATCATGGATTAAAGCTGATAAATGGTATAGTTCTATGGCAGTAGTCATGAATGTTATATTATTTGTTAGTGTTTCTTGGTTTATATTTTGAGTATCGGAATATAGTGCACCAATTATGCAAATTTTAGATCTAATAAATTTTCCAGAATTAATAATTTCTAGCGCAGGTGCTATAAAAGGTGAAATTATGTGCTTGTAATTGCTGTCGTTTTTAATTTCAATTAGTGTTTTTGAGAGTGCCTGTTTTGTGCGCTCTATTTGTTGATTCACAAATGTATCTATATTTTCCATTCTTTAAAGATACTATTTATTTTTTTTCATAGCTATATGATAATATTTACTTGTTGTGTTTTTAACGTTATAGGAAGAAAAATGTCTATATTGATTAGTTATCATGGTACTGCTGAGTCGAATGTCGCATTGAGGGCCGCTACTAATGTTGCTAAAAATATGGAAGAAGAATTAGTCGTTGTCTTAGCGGCTAAAACTTCAGAAAATGATTCCAGAACTTTAGATACAGCGCCGGATACTCTTTGGGAATTTTTAAAAAATTGTCCTGTGCCTTATAAGGTTATTAGAGCTAAAGCCAATCTTGAAATTGCTGATAGCGTATTAGAAAATGCTAAAGGTGAAAATGCTGTTCTTATTTTTATTGGTTTGGCTAGTAGGCAAAGTATTATTGGGCAAACTGTGGGTGTGAATGCTCAAAAAATCTTGCTTGAGTCTACGTGCCCTGTTGTTACGGTAACAGAATTTAGTAATTATTTAAAATAAATTGATTGTTGAAAGTATTTTGTGTATAATACTCTGATGTGCATTTAAGTGTGTCCACTTACTGATATCTTGATGTGAAGTAGTTTGAGTTGTGGTCTGTAATATCAGTAGTGGTTTTTATGAATTGGTTCTCTATGGGAAAATTGGGCAAAGTGAATAAACGAAATTCTAAAACTAATAATAAAAAAACTACTGATGAATTAACAATGGATTCTAATAATGTGGATGATGAGTTAGATGAAATGTCCGATGATATTGTTGAAGATAGTGATATGATCGATGACTTTGTTCCACATGAAGAATTGACTGATGAAAAAGTCTTAGAAGATATTGATTTAGATGATTTTTCTGATTTAGAAGATGATTCTAAAGAAGATGATGATTGCGATGATTTAGAAAATCAAGATTCAGAAGATAAACAGATAAAAGAAGAAACGCCTGCTAATGGTTTTATACTGTCAGAAAAAGATAGCACTGATGAACCAATTCAACAGGTTACAGTGGCAGGTGCCACTTCGGATCCTGTAAAAGATTATTTGAAACAAATAGGTAAAGTTGCTTTGCTTGATGCTGATCAAGAAGTTGAACTTGCTAAAAGAGTAGAAGCAGGACTTTACGCTGAAGAAAAGTTACGTAGAGATAGCGAAAATATGCTACCTAAAATGCGTCGTGATTTAGCCAAGATAGTTCAAGATGGGCAGAGAGCTAAAAATCATCTTTTGGAAGCTAATTTACGTCTAGTTGTCTCTTTAGCAAAAAGATATACTGGTCGCGGAATGCTATTTTTGGATTTAATCCAAGAAGGTAATCTAGGTTTAATTCGCGCTGTAGAAAAATTTGATTATGTTAAAGGATATAAATTTTCTACATATGCAACATGGTGGATAAGGCAAGCAATAACGCGTGCTATGGCTGATCAGGCTCGTACAATACGTATACCAGTTCACATGGTGGAAGTTATCAACAAGCTTGCTAGAGTTCAACGACAAATGCTTCAAGATTTAGGACGTGAACCAACTCCTGAAGAATTGGCAACTGAACTAGATATGACACCTGAAAAGGTTGTGGAAGTTCAAAAGTATGGACGTGAACCTATTTCTTTACACACTCCGCTAGGAGAAGACGGTGACAGTGAATTTGGAGATTTGATTGAAGATTCAGAAGCTGTAGTACCTGCTGATGCGGTATCTTTTACTTTGTTACAAGAACAGTTACACAGAGTTTTAGATACTTTATCTGAACGTGAAGCCGGAGTCGTTATGATGCGTTTTGGCTTAAATGATGGCCAACCAAAGACATTGGATGAGATAGGTAAAGTTTATGGTGTTACGCGAGAGCGTATTAGACAGATAGAATCAAAAACAATGTCTAAATTGCGTCATCCATCTAGATCTCAAGTTTTACGCGATTATTTAGAATAGGATTTATTATGACAGATAAGCCTTCAGATTATTCAGCTAAAAATTTGCAAATTCTTGAAGGTTTGGAAGCTGTGCGTAAAAGACCAGGAATGTATATTGGATCAACTGATCAGCGCGGTTTAATGCATTGTTTATGGGAAATTCTAGATAATTCAGTCGATGAAGCATTAGAAGGATATTGCGATAAAATTAAAGTCATTTTGCATTCTGATAGATCTGTAACTGTTACAGATAATGGTCGTGGTATTCCAGTAGATATTGTTAAACAAGTTGGTTTAAGCGGTGTCGAAGTTGTATTCACGAAATTACATGCAGGTGGTAAATTCGGTGGTAAAACTTATGCTTCATCTGGCGGATTGCATGGAGTAGGAGCATCAGTAGTAAATGCTTTATCGCAACGTTTAGATGTTGAAGTAGATAGATCAGGTAGAACTTATTCTATGAGTTTTTCAAGAGGTCAAGCTGGTGTTTTTAATTCTTCAGATAGTATAGGAAAAAATAATTTTACGCCTTTTAAATCTAAATCAGAATTAAATATTTTAAAAGAAGTGCCTAAAAAACAAACAGGTACTAGAATTAGGTTTTGGCCTGATGATCAAATATTTTTAAAAAATATTGATTTTTCTTATGAACAACTTGTAAATAGAGCAAGACAGACTGCTTTTCTTATTCCTGGTTTGAAAATTGTTGTTTGTGATGAAAGAGACAATGATCATATTCAAGATATTTTTAAATTTGATGGTGGAATTAGTGATTTTGTAGAATTTATAACACATGAAGCACCTATTACAGATATCTGGAAAGTTGACGCGCAAGTTCCATATACAGAAACAGTACAACAACTCGATGAACATGGACATTTGCATCCAGTTGAAGTTGAAAGAAAATGCATAGTAAGCTGTGCAATGCAATGGAATAAAGGCTATGAAAGCGAAATAAAGTCATTTGTGAATATTATTTCAACACCTAAAGGTGGCACACATGTTGTTGGATATGAAAATGCGTTAATAAAGTTTTTTAGAAAATATATAGAAAAAAATGCCCGTAAATTTAAGCTTAATACTAAAAATTCTAAAGTCGAAAAAGAAGATATTTTAGCTGGACTTACTGCTATTATTAGTGTGCGTTTACCAGAGCCACAATTTGAGGGGCAGACGAAAGAAATTTTAGGTACTGCGCAAGTTAAAAATATAGTGAATAATGTGGTAAGTGAATTTTTAGAATATAAATTTGATTCTAAATTGCGTGATGATAAACAGCAGAAAAATGTTTTAATTGAAAAAATTGTTGGTGAGATGCGTGCTAGAATTAGCGCTAAAATAAATAAGGAAATAACAAGGCGAAAATCAGCTTTGGAAACATCAACTTTACCAGCAAAGCTTGCAGATTGTTCAAGTAAAGACGTATCTTCATCTGAATTGTTTATCGTAGAAGGTGATTCTGCTTTAGGCACTGCCAAGTCAGCTAGAATAGCGAAATTTCAAGCACTTTTACCTATACGAGGAAAAATTTTAAATGTTCAAAAATCATCAATTTCCGATATGCTTTCTAATGCTGAATGCGCTTCTATTATTCAAGTAATTGGAGGCGGATCGGGTAAATCTTTTGATATTAATAACGCTAGATACGGTAAAGTCATTTTGATGACAGATGCGGATGTTGATGGTGCACATATTAGGACTTTACTTTTGACATTATTTTTCAGGTATATGAGACCTATGATAGAACAAGGTAGAGTATATGCGGCAGTACCACCTTTACATCGCGTAGAGATATCGCCAATGGGCCGAAAAAAGAAGGAAATAGTTTATACATATTCTGAAGAAGAGTTACATAAATTATTAATCAAGTTAGATAAAAGTGGCAGAAAATATAAAGAGCCTATACAACGCTACAAAGGTTTAGGAGAAATGGATGCGGATCAGTTAGCTGAAACGACTATGGATCCTAATCTTCGTACTTTGAGACGTATAACATTTAAAGATGAGCATGAACTTTATAAAGCAGAAGGAATTTTTGAATTACTGATGGGAAATATTGTTGCGCCACGTAAAGAATTTATTGTAAATAATTCGCATAAATTTGATCGCAATAAAATAGATGCATAGAAACTTATTATTGCTTAGTTTATAAATGAATACTATAAATTTTATACTATTTATGGAAAATCTTTATAAAAAATAATAAAATTTTGTATTGTACTTGCTCGTTTAGCAAGTTGCATGTTTATCGCTCGTTTAGCGAATATTTAGGAAGGCAAATATATGTTGCGTACACATAAAGCTGGTTCTTTACGCGCCAAAGATGCTGGTAGTATAGTTACTCTTGCAGGTTGGGTAGATAGGCGTAGGGATCACGGCGGAATCACTTTTATAGATTTACGTGATGCTTCAGGCATTGCTCAGGTAGTAATACGTGAAGAAGAAATTGCTCATGATCTTAGGAATGAGTTTGTTTTGAAAGTTACGGGTGAGGTTAGTCTTCGCCCAGAAGGTAACGAAAATCCTTCTATACCTACAGGTGAAATAGAAGTTTTATCTACTGATGTTGAAATTTTAAATACTTGTGCGCCGTTGCCTTTCCAAGTTTCCTCTAACGCTGAAGAATCGGGACAAGTAGGGGAAGAAGTTCGATTACATCATCGTTATTTAGATTTGCGTAGAGAGAAAGCTCAATATGCTTTAAGACTTCGTTCTAAAGCCGCTAGAGCTGCTCGCGAAGTTTTGAATGAGCATGAATTTGTGGAAGTGGAAACTCCTACTCTTACTCGCTCAACGCCAGAAGGTGCTAGAGATTTTTTGGTTCCGGCTCGTCTTCGTCCGGGTACTTGGTATGCTTTGCCTCAATCTCCTCAACTTTTTAAACAAATGCTTATGGTTGCAGGTGTGGAGAAGTATTATCAGATAGCTAGATGTTATCGTGATGAAGATTTCAGAGCAGATCGTCAACCTGAATTTACACAGTTAGATATGGAAATGTCTTTTGTTGATCAAGAAGATGTTATTTCTGTAACTGAAGATGTTTTAAAAGCTATTTGGAAAGAAATAGGTTACGATATACCTACTCCTATTGCTCATATGACTTATAAAGAAGCAATGGAACGTTTTGGTTCTGATAAACCGGATTTGCGTTTTGGTGTAGAGATTATTGATTTGACTGAATATTTCAAAAATACTCCATTTAGAGTTTTCCAAAATGAATATGTAGGTGCAGTTGTTATGCCTGGAGGTGCTTCACAGCCTAGACGTACATTTGACGCATGGCAAGAGTGGGCTAAGCAACGTGGAGCTAAAGGTTTAGCTTATACTACTATTGTTGATGATGGTACTTTTGCAGGACCTGTTGCTAAAAATATTAGCGATGAAGAAAGAGCGGGTCTTTTAGAAGCTACTGGTGCAAAAATTGGTGATTGTATTTTCTTTGCGGCTGGTAAAGCAGATGAATCTAGAGCTTTACTTGGTGCTGCGCGTTTGGAAATAGGTCACAGATGTAATCTAATAAATGAAGATGAATGGTCATTTGTTTGGGTAGTTGATGCTCCATTATTTAAACCTTCAGGTAGTGATGATGATGTTGACTTAGGTTCGTCTGCATGGACTGCTGTACATCACGCTTTCACTTCGCCTAAACCTGAATGGATTGATTGTTTTGAGAAAGATCCAGCTAATGCTTTAGCATATGCATACGATATCGTATGTAACGGAAATGAAATTGGTGGTGGATCTATACGTATTCATCGTCGTGATGTACAAGAGCGTATATTTGATGTAATGGGAATCGACAGTCAACAGGCTCAAGAAAAATTTGGTTTCTTACTTGATGCGTTTAAATTTGGTGCTCCTCCTCATGGTGGATTAGCTTTGGGATGGGATAGGATTATTTCTTTGCTTACAAAATCTGAATCTATCCGTGATGTTATAGCTTTCCCTAAATCTGGTGGAGGTTTTGATCCTTTGACTGAAGCTCCAGCACCTATAACGCCTCAACAGCGTGCTGAAGCAGGTATTGATTCTATTTTTGAAGAAGATGAAGAAAAACTTGAGAATTAGTACTATTTTATAGTGAATATTTTTTGTCCTCACAATTAATTATTGTGGGGACATTTTTTTTAAAAAAAGTTATGCACATTTTTGAAAATTTTTATTTTTTAGAAGAATAGTTTTGATTAACTATATTTATGAATAATAAAAAATGTACAGGAAAATTATTAGTAAGTGGTGATAAAGGTGTGCATAAAAATGCTAATAAATTTATAGGATTATTAGGTGAAGATATTGCATGCGAATATTTAAAAAATAATAGTTGGATAATTTGTGAACGTAATATTTACTATAAATGTGGTGAAATAGATATTATTGCATTAGATGGTGAAGTTTTAGTTTTTATTGAGGTAAAAACCAGAACTAATAATAAATTTGGTGGTTCGCTAAGTGCAATTACAAAGAAAAAATTACAAACGTTAAATAAGTTATCCACAATTTGGATAAATGAAAATAAAAAATATTCTTTTACATCCTTCAGAATAGATGCAATTTTGATTGATATTAATAAGTCGTTAATTGGCAGTATAAATCATTTTAAAGGGATAAAAATATGATAAATAAATATGGAACTGCTCTTTCAGTGTCATTGTTGGGAATTAATGGTCAAATTATTAAAGTTGAAACTGACATTATTGGTGGTTTGCCTAAGTTTACTATTATAGGTTTACCTGATATATCTTTGAAAGAAGCAAAATATAGAGTTAGTTCGTCTTTTAATTATTGTGGAATAAATATAAAAGCAGCAAATATTACAGTGAATTTATCGCCAGCTTCTATATATAAAACAGGCAGTGGTTTTGATTTAGCTATTGCAATGTCTATATTAAATGCCAGTAATATTGTGAATAATAATATAAAAAATTGGATTTTTATTGCAGAATTAGGTTTAGATGGCAGATTATATCCAGTTAAAGGTATTTTACCTATGGTAAATGTTGCTTATAAAAATGGTTATAAAAATATTTTTGTAGCAACAGATTCTAAAAATGAAGCTAAATTAGTTTCTAATATGAATATAATTTCTGCTGATAATATTGTTGAGGTTATAAATTTTTTTGGAGGAAATTTACCTGTACCTAAATATGAATTATTTGATAAAAGTTATGATGATAATAATATTAATCAAAATATTAAATTGTGTGACTTTAAAAATATAAAAGGTAATGCTTTAGGTAAATATGCTTTAGAAATAGCTGCAACAGGTGGGCACAATGTATTTATGTTTGGTACTGCAGGTAGTGGGAAAACTATGCTTGCTAAATCTTTACCTACTATTCTTCCTAAATTGTCTATTGAAGATTCAATAGAAGTAACGTCTATTTACTCTATAGCTGGAAAATATAAGCAAAACGAGTTAATTAGTGTGCCACCTTTTTTT
>CAMPYB010000007.1 GCA_946998115.1 uncultured Actinomyces sp.
ATTAACTTTATTTTTTACATCATTATCTTTATTTTTTACTTCACGCGATGCTAAGACATAAAATTCACGCACAGGATTATGAACACAATAATTTGATTCTCTATCAAAAGCATATTTTATATTTTCCATCACATCTCCAATTCGAACATTTGTTCATCGAACATCTGTACGAATAATTTATCAAAACAGTTTGAAAAAGTAAATATTTTTCGAACAAATGTTTGAATTTAATAAAAAAACATATATTATTAAAAGGACACTTACTAGAAAGTACCCGCAATGACAAAAATAAATATAAATTTCCCTAATACACCACATGAAAATGGTGCAAAATCAAAAAAAACAGCTAATAAAAACAATATCACCGCAGAAAATGTTAAAGCGATTTCAAAAACTAAATACACTATCGAAACAAACAAACAAACTAAAAAGACTGACACTCACAAAACAAATAATGCTGAAATAAAATTATCCGATAGGCAAATAAATATTTATAATTTCATAGTTGAATATATAAAAAATAACAATTATTCACCATCGATAAGAGAAATATCAAAAGCTATAGGTTTATCAAGCACATCCTCTGCTAAATATCAAATAGATAAATTAATAAAATTAGGATATTTATTACAAAAAAACAATAAATCTAGAACACTAATCCCTATAGATAAACACACTATAACAGCCAGCGAACCACATTGCACAAGTGAAATAAAAGAAGAATACAACACTACATACAAACATAACCAAAATACAATTCCCAAAAAAATAACAGAAAATCCAATCGAAAATTTTCACGAAATAATACCAATACCAATTGCAAGCGAAAATAATGACGAATTAATAAATATTCCACTTCTAGGACAAATAGCAGCAGGATCTCCTATACTCGCAGATGATACTGTAGAAGATATATATCCTTTACCAAGACAACTCACAGGATTTGGAGAGTTCTTTATGCTAACTGTTAAAGGAGAATCAATGCTCGATGCCGCAATACGTCCTGGAGACAAAATTGTAGTACGCAAACAAAACACTGCAAATGATGGAGAAATAATTGCAGCATTAATAGGAGACGAAGCTACAGTAAAAGTATTATCACACAAACAAGGACACAGATGGCTACTGCCAAAAAATGAAAACTACAAGCCTATTCTCGGAGACGAAGCAATAATTTTAGGAAAAGTAGTAACAGTACTTAGAACGCTTTAAAATAAAATCTTAAACTATAGAATGGTAAAGCCACCTGCATGACAGATGGCTACAAAATATTATTTTTCATAATTACTAATTAGATTGATTCTTCTAACATGTCTTTCCGAACCAGAAAAAGGCGTGTCAATAAAAGTTTGAACAAACTCAATACATTCTTCAATACTATGCTGACGAGCACCTAAAGAAATAATATTAGCATTATTATGTTGACGAGCCAATTTAGCAATTTCAACATTCCAAACTAAAGCAGCTCTTACACCTTTAACTTTATTAGCAGAAATCTGTTCACCATTACCACTACCACCAATTACAATCCCCAAAGCATTAGGATCTTTAGCAACAGCTTCACCACAAGCAATACACATACTAGGATAATCATCATCAGAATCATAAACGTGCGCACCATGATCCACAACTTCGTAATTTTTTCCTTGCAGATAAGAAACAATAGCATTTTTTTCATCAAAACCGGCATGATCCGTGGCAATATGAATAACCATAATAATCCTCAAATTAAAAACAAACTTACCGAAATATTATAGCAACAAAAATAATAATTATGCTTATAAATTATTCAACCCAAAGATTACGAGAAGACAAAACATCTTTAGCAACACTCAAATTATCAGTTATTAAACCGTCCACACCCATATCTAACAAATTTTCCATTTCTTCACGTTCATTTACAACCCACACGTGAATTTGCAAACCATATCTATGACAATTTTTTATAAATCGTTCAGTAACTACATTCACAAACCCAAACTTTTTAGGGACCTGAACATAGCAAACGCCTTGTCTCATTGATGGTACACCCAAAAAACGAGGAGGAACAGTTACCGAAGACGCTATTTTCAAACGCAAAACTTCACTAAAGCTCAAACTAGTTTTTACTTTCCCATCAAAAACCCTACGAATTTTATTCACACGTCGCGCAGAAAAAGAGGCAATACAAACACGCTTACAGACTTCAGGCATACTATTTAGTAAATCTATCATAGGTTCAACAACTAAATCATGTTTTAAATCTATATTAAAATGCATATCGTTATAACGTTTAAGAGCCTCATCTAAACGAACAATACAACTACCATCCTCATAAAATATTTTCTGAAGCTCACACCAAGTCAAATCTTCAATTTTTGCATCCACTTTATTCATACGTTTTAAATTATCATCATGATATAAGACAACAACACCGTCCGCAGTAGCATGCACATCAGTTTCAAAATATTTACATCCTGAAGAATGCACATATTCCAAAGCCTGCCAACTATTTTCTAACGTCTCATTACTAGATCCACGATGAGGCATTACTACAATTTCTAAATCACTCATGAGATATACGACCTTATTTTAACATTGCTTAGAGAGTAAAACTGCTCTATTTTCTTTTAACCATCTTTCCGGATCAACAGCTCCACCACCATTAGGATGAATTTCAAAATGCAAATGTGGACCAGTAGAATAACCAGAAGAACCAATACCTGCTATCACTTCTCCCCTTTTCACATTCTGACCAACTTTAACATAAATACCATTTGAATACATGTGCAAATACCAAGACTGCACCATATGACCATTAATATTATGATCCACGACAATACGACCAGCACCGCCATAAACATCTGCTTTAGATACTACCCCATCAGCAATAGCCATTATAGGAGTGTCAACAGGACCTGCCATATCAATACCAGAGTGTAAAACATTTCTACCTGTTGCAGGATCGCTCCTATATCCAAAAGGCGAAGTTTGCGTGAAAGTATCCTCATACAAGGGCCACTGTAAAGTAAATTTTTTATTCGCACGCATATTACCATTAGCGCTATTTTCAGGAGTGCAAGCATTATTTGCACCAGCTCTAACTTTAAAACGAGACTGCGATGTTACTACTTTATTCAAATTAGTTTGTGACTGTAACTTTGCGCTTTCCACTTTAGATAACATTGATTCATATGTTTCAGACGGCACAAAAGAACTCAGTGGAGAATTTACAATTCCGCATATCGGTAATGCTATTGTTAAAGTTACTTGCAATATAAATAAAATAGTTTTATATAAAATTGAATACTTACGATAAGATATATTACTATTTTGATCTTCTGGCAGTAAATTTTTATTTCTTTCGCATACACTTGTAGCACTATCAGAAGAACATTTCTCAAGATTTATTTCGAGTTCTTTTACATCAATTTCTAAATTCTCATTGCAACATGCTTCTTTGCTAAAACCACCATTAACACTCTTTTCATCTTTTATGAAATCAACTTCACGATTTTTATCTTCATCTAAAACAGATGGCCAAGCATCTTCAAAAACATTATTTATACTTGTATTTTCTTCAACAGACACTTTTGCGTGTTTAGATTTTACATGCTTATGTTTATTTGTATTTACAAAAGAGTTTTTTAGATTTTTTTCTTGAAAATTATCAACAGTATCAGACAATTTTTCTTCAGTAATATTTTTTTCTTTTGCCCTTTCAGCGGTTATAAGTTCCCTACGAGTAGGACGTTTTTTATGCATATAATCATTAGACAAAACAAAAAATCCTTACGACACCAATTATTATAAAGACACAGCATAATGAAAAAATATTTCATATAAAATATGATCACTTTTTTTCTTTTTGCATTATATCTTTGATTTCTCCCACCAGTTCTTCAATTATATCTTCTAAAAATACAACACCTATTATCTTATCATTTTCAACCACTTTAGCGATATGAGAACCAGATATTTGCATAATTCTTAAAACATCTTCTATCTCAGCGTCCGCTTTTACTGTATCTAACAGTCTCAAACGCCAAGTATCCAAAGGTTTATCACGCTCATCGTCTTCAGCAAATAAAATATCTTTCAAATGAATGTAAGAATCAAGATTACCTTCATTATCAGTAATAACAAACCTTGAAAAACCAGTTTTTTCTACAGCCTTTTCAACATCTATTGGCGTAACAGGAAGAGCAATAGTACAAATATTCTCCATCGAAACCATAACATTTTTAGCTAATTTTGAAGAAAATTCCAACACAGTTGACACTAAATTATTTTCATCTTTAAAAGTTCCTTGAGCTTTACTTTCCTGAACGATATTCGTAAATTCTTCAATAGTATATGCATGATTTGAAGCAGTTTTAATTTCAATATTTAACATTTTTATAATTCTATTTGAAAAACTATCCAAAAAAATAACAACAGGTCCTAAAATTTTACAGAAAATTATAAGTGGTGGTGCTAAAAGAAAGATTACACGTTCAGGCATAGAAACAGATAAATTTTTAGGAATCACTTCACCAAAAATAACATGCAAAAGCACGACAAGCAGTAACGCAACAATGAAAGCAATAATATGAGCAGTATTTTTTGAAATACTTAAATATGAAAAAGGTTTCATAAAAAAATGCGCAATAGCTGGTTCAGCAATAACTCCTAATGCAGTCGACGCTAAAGTAATACCAAGCTGCGTGCAAGAAAGCATTGTAGAAGCATGATTTAAAGCGTATAAAACATATTTTCGAGCAAAACTTTTATTTCCATTTTCAATTTGTTCACGACGAATAGAAACAACAGCAAATTCTCCTGCTACAAAAAATGCATTCAATAATAATAAAATTATCATTACAAATAGTGAGACCAGATTACTCATTATTGATCCTCCACTGAAACACGCAAATATTCTATACGACGAACTTTCATTGATTCCACTTTCAGACAAATTTTCCCAATTTTAACCTGATCGCCAACAATAGGAATCTGACCATACTTATATAAAAATAAACCTGCAACAGTCTCATATGGCCCATCTTCCTCAGGAAAACTAATAGAAAGTTTTTTTTCTAACTCATCTGGTCTTACATAGCCAGGAACAAGCCAAGTATTTGATGCGCCTTTTTGTATACCTAATCTTCTAGAATCATATTCATCAGACACTTCACCAATAATCTCTTCAACAGCATCTTCTAAAGTCACAATTCCAGATGTTCCACCATATTCATCGACAACTAAAGCTACTTGCTGACCAGCAGAGCGAAGCTCAACAATTAAAGGTTTTATATCTATAGTTTCAGGAACTCTATACACAGGTGTCAAAAGCCATTTAGAACAAACACGAGTAGTGCAACGTTTAGAATACTCAATATTCATTACTTTACGCAAATTGACTATTCCTAGAATATTATCATAATTTCCATCGTAAACAGGAAACCTTGAATGACCAGTTTTTCTAGCTAATTCGATCACTTCTTGAGCTGTTTGATCCTTATTAATCCATACTACTCTCCCGCGATCAGTCATAATATCCATTGCCTGCAGATCTTCAATATTCAAACTATTCGATACAATATTTGCTGTAGATTTATCTATAGCTCCTTGTCTTGCACTAGTTTTAACTATAGAAGACAATTCCTTCGCATTACGACTAGTGGATAAATGTTCAACAATTTCAATACCAAAAATGTGCAAAATACTATTAGCTATAAAATTTAAAATAACTATTATAGGGAAAAAAATTTTTGTAAAAATATTATGAAAAATAATTATTCTTCTAGCAATAACTAGAGGCAAAGCTATAGCAATATTTTTAGGTATTAATTCACCAAAAATCATAGAGAACAAATTTACAATTACAATAGCTATAATTATCCCAAGAGTGAGGCTTATAGCATAAGAAATACCCAAATCTTCAAAAAGTTTTCGGAACAATTCACTCAAGGCAATCTGCGCTGTATAACCTAACAAAACAGTTGTAATTGTTATACCAATTTGCGCTGAAGATAAGCCAGTCGACAAATTATGCAAAGCGTGCAAAACCATACGATTTCTTCTGTCATTTAAATCTTCTTGCTCAACTTTAGCTATATCTAATGCGACAAGGGAAAACTCTGCCATGACAAACATTGCTGTACCAATAGTCAATAGCATTCCAATTACGACCATTAAGACCGTCCCCATATAAAAATATTCACCTCACCATTTAAAATACTAAAATAAACATTTGCTAATATTCAAAATAATCTAGATTGAATTTTTCGACAAGATATTTTCATACACATACATAAAAATTATTTAAAATACAAAAACATTATTATAAAATACAAAAAATACGTACAACAACGCATAAAATTATAGCATATTAAATAACATAAATTTTTTATAATTAAATACAGTAGTATACTACGTGTTAAACAAAATATAACTAAAATCTTAAGGTAACATATATATGTAACTTGATTATCAATCATTAGCATAATAGGGGTTAAAATGGCTGACAGCGTTAGACTTTGCATTTTGGGTGACGAAATTAGTTTAGGTGTCGGCGACGAAAGATGCTTGGGATGGGTTGGTAGAGTTATGTCAAGAGTCCATCGCGATATCCCAATATATACAATGCCCTTAGGAATGCCTTCAGCAACATCATCAACACTTCTAGATAATTGGGAACGAGAATGTTTTCCAAGATTTTCAAATAACAGCGAAAATAAATTAGCGATCAATCTAGGAGTCACAGATATTCTAGCAGAAATATCTTCCACAAGATCAAGACTAAATTTAGCTAATCTTTTAGATAGCATATCTGCTTATGATATAGATATATTCGTGATAGGACCTTGCCCTTTGCCTCATGTTAACACTACTGCATTGCAAGAATTATCTGATGGTTATAAAAGCGTTTGTGAACGTCGTAATATTCAATATGTAGATACTTTTACTCCTCTACGCGAACACGATCAATGGATAACAGACTTTAACGTTGGAGATGGAATAAACCCAGGCCAAACTGGATATGGTCTTTTAGCATGGCTGATTTTACATTACGGCTGGTGCCAATGGATGGGTTCAGACAGTGTTCCAGTAGAAATATAATACAAAATCGTGTCGATAGATTATTTAACGCCTACATATTTTCATTAAAACTACTACTAGCAAACGGCAAACAATTCTTCAACAGTTGTTAAAAATAATAGGCCACAAAGCTTTTGCTATGTGACCTGTTTTCAGACGAGTTATGCATTTGGGCGCTTTCCATGATTTGCTGCATTTCCCTTGCGACTACGACGTTTACGTCCACGTTTGCTCATTTTGAAAACTCCTTATTATTTTTATACTCGTTTAGAGTATCATGTTTATATAATTTTATAAACAATACAATGCTCATTCATCACACTATTTTTTACTTACTATGCTTTAAAAGATTTAAATGTATTTTTTCCTTCAAATCTTTCGGTGCTTTATCAAAACATTTATTTTGCAAAATATTACGAATATGCTTTTCAGCTTTTGCGCAATCCTTACAGTGTTTACATTTTTCTAAATGCATTCTAAATTGTTCACACGTATTGGCATCCAATTCATTATCAATAAATTCATATAATTTTGCTATTAATTCCGAACAACTAATTTTATCATCATGGTCGAACAAATTGTTATTTTTCATTTCAGCAATCCCATTTCATTCACATAACTCGATAAAAGTTTGCGTAACTTTACTCTAGCTCTATGCAGACGTGACATTACCGTACCTAGCGGTAAAGATAAAATTTCAGAAATTTCCTTATAAGAATATCCCTCAATATCAGCAAAATAAATAACCATTTTATACTCCTGCGATAAAGACATGAAAGCTTGTTTTATAGTTTCATCAGACATAGATTCTAAAACTTCAGTCTCAGCAGACCTAAGCCCAAAACTATTTGAAGAATCAATATTATTTATTTGCCAATCATTTACTTCTTCATTATTTATAGTCTGTGGAGATCTCTGCTTTTTCCTATAAATATTAATAAAAGTATTTGTAAGAATAGTATAAAGCCATGCTTTTATATTCGTATCAGCTTTAAATTGGTGAAAAGATCGGTACGCCTTAACATAAGTTTCTTGAACCAAATCTTCAGCATCTTGAGCATTTAAAGTCATTTTATACGCAACTGAATAAAGCTGGTCCAAATGAACAATAGCAATTTTTTCAAACTCATTAATCTTATCGTCAGTTATAGTATTCATCACAAACAATTATCTTATAGGAACAATATTAGAACAATAAATTTAACTAAAAAATTCCAACAATATTACTCAAACCTAAAAATATATGAATTTAGTAAAAATAATAAAAAATAAAATACATATTTTTTGTAAAAATTATTTTAGAAAAAAAATAAATTACTGTATTTATCAATATTCAATAACATTAATAGACTATTGTAGTAAAAAAATTTTATAATTATCGAGTTTGAAAATATGTATAATCAAAATAAAAAGATAGACATGAAATAAAAATGATTACCTATGACGGCTATGATAAAGCAAGAGTAAAAACCAGAGATAAAAAACCAACTCGACCACGAACTAAAATTCGTCCAAAATATGAAAACGCAAAAGATTACATCGTCATAGGAATAGACAGAGGCAGATACAAACTAGTTTCATTTTACAATAACACTCCAGCAATTATAGCTGTGAAAGCGAAACAACTGCCCAGAAAATCTATAGTAATAGGTGATAAAGTGGCTGCAACTGGAGATTTATCCGGCAAAAAAGACACTTTAGCTCGAATAGTTAAAATACATGAACGCACAAATCAACTCATGCGTAGTAGTGATGAAAAAAATCGTGAAAAAGTAATAGTAGCAAATGCTTCGACAATGGTTATTGTTGTAGCTTTAAGTAATCCTGAACCCAAAATAGGAATGATAGATAGATGTCTTGTAGCCGCATATAACGCTAATATGAAACCCATATTATGCTTGACGAAATCCGATTTAGCTCCTTGTGATGAGCTAATAGATTTTTATAAGCCATTAGGAATTGAAATATACGTTACTAGTAAGCATGATAATAACGTGAATGGAATTGATTGTATTCAAAAACGGCTAGCAAAAGAAATTAGTGTTTTTATCGGACATTCCGGCGTAGGCAAATCTACTTTGATTAATGCTTTAATTCCTGACGCTAATCGCGACACTGGTTGTGTTAATTCTGTAACAGGCAAAGGCAGGCACACTTCAACTTCAACAGTTGCTTTTGCTATGCCAAACGGCGGTTGGGTTATTGACACTCCTGGTGTTAGAGCATTTGGATTAGCGCATTTGAGCGTAAAAAATGTTATAGGAGCTTTTGATGACCTATCAGAAATGATCGAAAACTGCCCTAAAGGATGCAAACATACTGTAAACGAAGATTCTTGCTTTTTAAATAATAATGAAATAGTTTTAGACGAAAAAATACAAAAAAGAATAGCTTCTTTACGCAGGATTTTATCAACTAAAGATTCATAGCAAATCATTTATAAAAATCACATTTCACAAAAATTCACGAAAATATTTAACAATACTAGTATCATGTTAATATTCAATGTTTTATTGCAAGAAAGAGTTTTGGAAAAATATGGAATTTATAATAATAGGACTACTCGTATTAATAATAATTTTGCTAGTAATTTTACTTATTTCAATTACTAAAAATAAATCCAATTACACATTTTTAATAAATAACATACAAGATTTAGTATTATCTGCACAAAATAAAGACAAAGAAAACATATCACAGTTATTAGAAATATATTCAAGTGCACAAAATAACAATTTAGAAAATCTGCAAAATATGCAAAATTCAAGTTTTATTAATTTCCAAAACACTCTTTCATCTAATCAACAATTATTGTACAAAATCGTTAGAGATTCGCTAGGTAAAATAGATAAAAATTTAGATTTATCATCCAAAAATACAAATTTCTCACTCGAAAATATGAGAAAAACAATAGAAGAAAAATTAAGCAAAATACAATCAGAAAATACACAAAAATTAGAAGAAATTCGTATTACAGTTGGAGATAAACTACAAAAAACTTTAGAAGAACGCTTAACACAATCATTTGCTAATGTAAGCGACAATTTAGAAAAAGTATATAAAGGCTTAGGCGAAATGCAAGCATTAGCTAACGGAGTTGGAGATTTGAAAAAAGCATTATCAAATATAAGATCAAGAGGTAATTTAGGCGAATTTCAGCTTGCAGCAATTTTACAAGAAGTACTTTCACCAACACAATATGATACTGAAGTACATGTTATGCCAAGGAGCAGTTTAAAAGTTGATTTTGCCATAAAATTACCAGCAGATGACGACAGTTTCATATATTTACCTATAGATTCTAAATTCCCAGCTGATAAATATCATGATTTACTAGATGCATATGAACAAGGCAATAACGAAAAAATAAAAGAAAAAACAAAATCTTTACGCGAAGCTGTTGATAAAGCCGCTAAAAATATTCACGATAAATATATTCGCCCTCCATACACTACTAATTTTGCGATAATGTTTTTACCATTTGAAGGTCTTTACGCTGAAATAGTCAAAATAGGAATGGTTGAAATTCTTCAACGAAAATACAACGTTAATATCGCAGGTCCAACTACTATTGCGGCGTTTTTGAACAGTTTACAAATGGGATTTCGCACTTTGGCTATACAAAAACGTTCAGCTGAAGTTTGGAAAATTTTATCAGCTGTAAAAACTGAGTTTAATAAATTTGATAAAGTTTTAGAAGATACTTTAAAGAAGATGAATACTGCACAAAATAATCTTTCAGAACTTATAGGTAAACGCACAAATCAGATCAAACGCAAACTAAAAGATGTAACTGTTTTAGAAAATAATGAAGAAACAAGTGAGATATTGCAATTAGAAAATACAGACGAATCAATATAATACATTTACTTATATTAATCTGCACAACTGTATTACAGCTTTTTCTAACGCGTAATGCACATTTTTGCTTCCGCCTTTAACTTGATAGTCTAGTTCTGCAACTATATTTATAGCCTTACTCATAGCTTTTTCGTCCCATAATCTAGCTATATGTGATAGTTTATCAACTTGCCAAGGCGCCATTGCAATATCTTTCGGAGTCATATTTTTCATTCGCATACCATTCACTTTTATTATGGAACGTATTTTTCCAGCAATAGCAGCATTTATCAGCACAGGTTGTAGTCCATTCAACAACGCATGTCTCAACAACAATAAAGCTTTTTGAACATTTCCTTTTGCTATTTCATCAGCAATAGCAAATTGCGATATATCAAGCCTGCCTGCATAATACTTGTTAACATCTTCAAGTGTTATTTCTCCTTCAACATCACAAATAAGTTGGTTTGTAGCTGATACTAGATTTTCAAAATCTGCACCTAAAGCATCTACAAGAGCTTTATTCGCCTGTGAACTAATCTTTCTACCTGCTATTTTTACTTCATTTTGTATGAAATCAAATTTTTCTTTAGGATATTTCAAAGGGTCACATTTTATTATCGGCATCGATTTTTTCTTTATAGTATCTAAAAATTTCTTACCTTTAGTACCACTTGTGTACTGTAAAATAAAATAAATGTCATTCTGCATATTATTTACATACTCAAGTAAATCTACAAATAATTCGTCAGTCCCCGTCTGTAACTGTTCAATTAGTATAAGTTTTTCTGTAGAAAATAGTGATGGAGAAATATATAAATATAAATCTCCTTTTTTATAAAGTTTAGGATCTATATTAATTATTTCAGCTTCTGGATTATTTGCTAAAAGTAGTTTTTTTAATCTTTTAATAGCTCTTGAAGAAAATACGCTCTCTGTGCCTTTAAGCAATACAATTGGTGCTAATTCTGCGTTATTCCAATTTTTATCAGACATTTTTCCTCATCCTAAACTATATGTAACATTTAATCTGTGCATATTATAACGCAACTGTTAAGCTCGCATTTGAAAATATAACTAAACATACATATTTATTTTAAAAGCTTCTTTAAATATAAAACCCAAATTACAAAAACAATAGTAGCAATAAATACAAAACTAGAATATACACCACTACCCCATTCTACTAGCATATAAGGAATAGAACTTATACTTTCGATAAATATACCTAGAATATATGCAAAAACAGACGCTAAAATATATGAATATACAGATATAAAATATGGTAATATTCCAATAAGAAGCCCAGCTACAGTGATAATAGCAACAAAAGGTGTAATTATAAGATTAACTAGTATGCTGATAATTGATATTTTAGGATAAAATAGCAAAATTATAGGCATAGTGAATATTTGCGCAAAGAAGCTTCCCCCAATAGCCATAAACATGGATTTATTCAAAGCCATATTTTTTATAAATATTCTTGTAAATAAAATTATTCCCAAAGTCGCAAATGAAGATAGTAGAAAAGAAATATTTACAGAATTTAAAGGATTTTCAAGCAAAAATCCCATAAATACAAAACTAAAAACATTAAAGCTATTCTTATTATGTTTACTAATAAAAATGCTTAAAGTTATTACAGACATACTTACGCTTCTAATAACAGGTGGCGCAGGTCCGATTAGAATAATAAAAAATAAATGAACGATTAATATTAAAAACACTCGTTTCTTTTTTTCAATAAACGAAAATAAAAAATTAATAAATACTGTCACTATAGCTAAATGAGATCCTGACACACTGAGCAGATGTAAAGTTGAAGTTTCTCTCATTTTTTCTTTCAATTCATCATCTACATATTTTGTATCACCAATGCTCATTCCCAATATTAAAGAATCATATCTACGATTCAAATTAATAGCATTGTATATGCGTCTTCTAATTATTTGACCAAATTTCCAAATACAATTAGCTTTCTTTATAAGAAAAACATTATTAATAAAAAAATTAATTGCATTCATATTTTTAGATTTTAAAATATTGTTTTTTGAAGGTAATAATGTCAGTATATTATTTTGCTTATAAAAATCACCAATTTTAAATTTGGCTTTAAAAACCACTAAACTGCTTGGAATTAAAACATTTTCAAGTTTTTGCATATTCAAATTATGTTTTATTGTGTTACTTACATTTTTTAAAACATTATTATCAGATGTAAAATTAAAATTATTAACATATAAATTAGCATTAAATTTTTCAATATTTTTTAAAACATGAGCACTTTGTCCCACAGACATAATTTCAACATTTATACCAATAGTTTTATTTGCTTTATATGGATAATTTAAAATTTTTCCTAAAAAATAGCACCCACTTGCACAATTCACAATAGTCGCATTATTGTTATACTTATGACTTTTAGTATTTAAAATATTAGATATTTTCAAAAAATTATTATATTGCAACATCAAATTTACACTTGCAAAAAAACATAATATAAATATCAATGCTATCCAATAAGCAAAATTTCCCTGAAATCTATCAGCATGAAAACTATAACCATATTTTTCTCTAAAAATTATATATAAAACATACACTAAACTAATCAAAACAAATAGCAATACAATACATAATATCGCACGAATATATTCAATTAAAAAAATACTTAAAACACAGAACAAACATAAGATAATACTTGGTAATAATATTCTTAAATCATATATTTTCCTATCTAAATATTTATGTTTCATATCATAAACCAATCTCATCTTTTATCTTTTCATATAAACCATCACCAATTCCTTTCACTTGTTTAATCTGTTCAATATTTTTAAAAGGACCACTCTTACTTCTATATGAAATAATTCTTTCGGCAATTTTATCGCCAATACCATTTAAAGTTTTAAGTTGTTCTTTACTAGCATTATTTATAGAAATCTTTCCACTATTTTGTCCGATATCAGCATTATCATTTTGCATATTTATACTAGAATTTTTACTGTTTATATTATTAAAAATAAATTTATCGCCATCTTTGACTTTCACAGCTAAATTATGTTCCAACAAATCAGCATTTTCATTTGTACCTCCAACTTTATTCACACATTCAAAAAGTCTTGCTCCTTTTTTTACTTTCACTACACCAGGATTTTTGACTTCACCAGCTATATAAACGTAAATATTATTATTTTTATTTATTTCTTTATCCGCTCGAGGTTTATCTAAAAAGTTTTTCTCTAGATTATCGCCTTTTAAAACAACACTATCTTCTGTACCCAAAATAAAATAATTAATAGCATACACGCTTATAATAAAAGTTATTATTGCGCATATTAAAACAAAGAAACTTTGTTTATTAGGAAAAAGTTTAAAAAAAGTTTTCATTTTCATAAATTAAATTTACAAAAAATATAATATAAAAAAATAAATATTTTATAAAATGTGGATAACTATAAGTCACATATAAAAATAATTTACATACAATAAACTAAAAAAATAAAAAAGGGAAGCATAAAGCTTCCCTTTCAACTTTTGTAAATCATTTATTAGAAACTATATTCACTATTTTAGGTGCACGCACAATTACTTTTCTAGGTTGCATACCATTCAAATGTTTTACAACAATATTATTTCCTAAAACTAATTTTTCAAGCTCTTTAGGATCTATTGTAGGCGAAACTTGTATTTTCCCACGAAGCTTACCATCAATTTGAATTACACAAGTAACTTCTTCAGCAGTAAGTTTACTCTCATCTGCAACAGGAAAATCAGCATATACAACACTATCTTCATGACCTAATTTTTTCCAAAGCTCTTCACAAATATGAGGAGCAACAGGTGCAACAAGTTTAACTAAAACTTCAGCAGCTTCACGAGGAACACGCTTATAAGAAGTCAAATGATTATTCAAAACTATAGCTTTAGCTATAGCTGTATTAATGCGCATATTATCATACTCTTCAGTAGCGTCAAAAACTGTTCGCGCAACAAGCCTGCTCGTTTTTTCATCCATCGGCTCATCACTTACAATTAACGCACCAGTGGATTCATCAACAACATTTCTCCATAGCCTTTGAAGAAAACGCTGTGCACCAACAACAGCTCTAGTGTCCCAAGGGCGAGAAATATCTAATGGTCCCATTGACATTTCATAAATCCTGAAAGTATCAGCACCATACTTATTACACATATCATCCGGAGTAATAATATTTTTTAAAGACTTGCCCATTTTTCCATATTCACGATTAACTTTTTCGCCTTTATAAGTAAAACCGGACTTTTCATCACCTTCTACTTCATCTGCAGGAACATATTGTCCCCTAGAATCAGTATAAGCGTAAGCTTGAATATATCCTTGATTAAATAATTTGTGGAATGGCTCACATGATGACACATATCCCAAATCATACAAAACTTTATGCCAAAAACGCGCATATAATAAATGCAACACAGCGTGTTCTACGCCACCGACATACAAGTCTGCACCACCTGAAACATTTCCATTCTTAGGCCCCATCCAATATTTTTCATTTTCATGAGACACTAATTCATCATTGTTATTAGGATCTAAATATCGCAATTCATACCAGCATGATCCAGCCCAGTTAGGCATAGTATTTGTATCTCTATAATAAGTTTTCTTGCCATCACCCAAATCTAATTCCACTTCAACCCAATGTTTAGCTCTACCTAATGGAGGCTCAGGACTCGAGGTAGCATCTTGAGGATCAAAAGTACGTGGCAAGAAATTATCAACTTCAGGCAATGTAACTGGAAGCATTGATTCCGGCAAACAATGCACTCTTCCTTGCTCATCGTAAACTATAGGGAAAGGTTCGCCCCAATATCTTTGACGAGAAAATAGCCAATCTCTTAAACGATAAGTAGTTGTTGCACTACCTAATTTCTCTTTTTCCAAATAAGCTATAATTTTCGCTTTAGCTTCTTTCTTATCAAGACCATTCAAATCTATTTTTTCATTTGCAGAATTTATTACCAATCCGTCTTGTGTCCAAGCTTGATCTTCTGGAAAATCAGAAGGCGCACTTATTGTAGGCTTTATAGGCAATTCAAATCGTAGAGCAAAATCAAAATCTCTTTCATCATGAGCTGGTACAGCCATAATCGCACCAGTACCATATCCCATCAAAACATAATCTGCAGCAAAAACTGGAATCTTGTCACCATTTACAGGATTCACAGCATAGTATCCTGTAAACACACCAGTTTTTTGTTTTGAATCATCAGCTCTTTCAATATCAGTTTTTTTCAACACTTCTTTTCTATAACTATCCAGAGCCTCTTTAGGTGTTGCGAAACCGCCAGTCCACACCTTTTTTACAGATTCATCCCACTTTGCAGGTACATCTAAATTACCTTTTTGATCAGTCAAAATCGGATGGTCAGGAGCTACTACCATAAAAGAAACACCAAATAATGTATCAGGTCTTGTAGTATAAACTTTTAAAGGCACTTTTTTACCATTTTTTAGCACATTAAAAGTCACTGTCGCACCAGTAGATTTACCTATCCAATTACGTTGCATAGATCGAACTTTTTCAGGCCAATCTAAAAGATCAAGATCATCAACTAGCCTGTCAGCATAATCAGTAATCCTCATCATCCATTGTTTTAACTCAGATTTAAAAACAGGAAAATTTCCACGTTCGCTTTTACCATCACTAGTTACTTCTTCATTAGCAAGCACTGTTCCAAGACCTGGACACCAATTTACAGGAGCGCAAGAAATATAAGCTAAACGATGATTATCAATAATGTTATTTTTTTCTTCTTCACTTAGCTCTGCCCACTTTTTTCCATTTTCAAGTTTACGCACACCTGTTTCATATTCCGTAATTAACTCACTAATCGGACGTGCAGTACCTTTTTTGCCATCGTGTCTTGTAGCTTCAGGATCGTAAAAAGAGTTAAATATTTTAAGGAAAATCCACTGTGTCCACTTCACATACTCATTATCAGTCGTAGATATTACTCTGCGAGCATCATGCCCAAGACCTAAACGACGAAGTTGCTTTTGCATATTAGCAATATTTTCTTCAGTCGTAATTCGTGGATGTTGTCCTGTCTGTACAGCATATTGCTCTGCAGGTAGCCCAAAAGCGTCATAGCCTAAAGTGTGCAACACGTTTTTACCACGCATACGCTGATAACGTCCCACAACATCAGTTGCTATATACCCCAAAGGATGACCTACATGCAGACCTTTGCCTGACGGAAAAGGAAACATATCGAGGAGATAGAAACGTTCCTTATCCGCATTTTTACCACGCAAATTACCCACTGGATTATCAGCATTATAAGTTCCATCTTTTTCCCACTTATTTTGCCAATATTTTTCTATTTCTTCAGCTTTTTCAACCGTGTATCGATAAGGAAATATTTCCGTATTAGATTCAGACATTTTTCTCCTCTAAAATGTTATTATTTTGGACAAAATACATACAATATAAAGCTTAATTAGTGCATTATATATCCGATTTTTCACTTAATACTATTATTCTACATAAATTTTAAATTAAACTGGATGATATAACTTTAAAATACTAAAATTAGATGACGTTTATTTATTGATAAGGCGCAAGCATGTGGAATAAAAAGATTTTTGCAGGATTTGATACTGAAACAACCGGCGTAGATTATTCTACTGACAAGATTGTTACTGCAGCAATAGTTTTCTATGACTATTCAACTCAAACTATACAAAAAACACAAAATTGGCTTGCAGATCCAGGAATTGAAATTTCTCATAAAGCAACTGAAGTCAACGGTATTTCTACTGAGTATGCTCAAAAATATGGCAGACCTTTAAAAGAAGTATTAGTGGAAATAAGAAATACGCTTATAGAAGCTACAAAATCTGATATCCCTATTGTTATTTTTAACGCTAATTTTGATTTAAGTATTTTAAATGCAAATTTGAAAGCTGAAGGATTAGAAACTATTGAAGAAATTATAGGTACAGATACGTACAACATTATTGATCCTCTTGTGATAGATAGAGCAGTAGATAAATATAGAAAAGGCAAGCGCACATTAGAATCTATGATTCAAACATATAATCTTGAAAATAGAGCAGACTTACACGATGCACAAGTAGACACTGAAGTAATGTTAGATGTTTTAAATCAAATTTGTAAAAAATATCCACAATTACAATCTTTTGATTTAAATGAGCTATATCTCTGGCAAAAAGAAGCTTATAAAGCATGGGCAGATAATTTCAATTCTTATTTAGCTAGAACAAATCGCCCAGCAAACGTTTCAGATGTTTGGCCAGTAAAACTATAGAATTTGAGTGTTGATTAGAAAATATTTATCTTGCACAATTCTTATAATTTTATAAATGTTTAATTAATTTGTTTTTGTTCATTATTTAAAAATGAAAAGCATAAATTATTTAAAGTTTATTTTATTAATCTACTATCTACACAGTAATATTATTTATTCATCAATACAAAAATAATAATGCACGCATAAAACAAAAATTATTCAAATTTTTATACTATAAATTTATATAAAAATAAATTTTAAGTAGATCACAACTCATAAATGTAATACATGTAATAAATTTTGGCTAAGCAATTAGCGTAACGCATATATAAACAATCACGCCAATTGCTTAGTCGGTTTTGAAAATTTTACCAAAATTACATTAATCAGATATTTCTTTTTCTCTTTTTATAATTGTGCGTGTAAATGAAAACTCCACAGCTCAACAATACTATACCTGCTAGTATAAAAACAATCACACCCGGAGTACCAGACAATGGAAGCCTAACTTCAAACACTTTCACATTAAAGGAAATACGATTCCAATCTCGCCCAATTTTCATATTAGCAAGATTAATATTCCTCATATTAGCACTAGAATATTTATTATTTTCGATAAGAGAACTAGCAACAGTGTCATTAAATACTTTCAAAGCGTTATCTTTGAGAGCAAATACAGAACATACATAGTCACCATTTATTTTCGGAGCACCAACAATTTCTTCTTCTCTGCGCGCTACAGCATTTTCCACACTATCTGCACTAGCATTAGAGTTTATAAAACCATACAGTGTATTAGGTATGTCACACTTATTATTTTCTCGACAATCTTTTTGTTGCAATGAATTAGCAAATGACCATTCTGGCGTATTCTCACCATAATTATGGTTCAAATGCATATTTAATGTATCGCCAAGACCGCGACTCCACTTATTCTTATTCCGATTGGAACACATCATGCGAAGATGAATTTTACCTCTATCTTTCACACTCCAGGCTTGCACAAATGGATTATCAAAAATATTCAATCCACGCATAGCATAAAGTTCATTTCCACTACTAAATACAGTATTTGGATCTTTAGACATCCGTAAAGTCATACGCAAATCATTACCTGAGTATTTATGTTCTTTCACAGTAACATTAGCGTAAACAGGTTTTCCTTGATTTCCAGCATCTTCAGTTTCTGAGGTTGATCCATCAGGATAATGCACAATAACTCGTGTTTTATAATTTTTAGATTCAACTGTTACATCAGGGTGGAAGGAAACTTTACCATATTTACTACCTGAACCTGCAGTAGAGTCTTTACCTTTATGATTATTCACATCGTGAATGTTATCGGGAGCATTGCTGTTCTTCTGACCATTTTCCCAAAAAGACCATTCATATGAATCATTATTTGAACTATTAGAATCTTTCTTTAATTCAAACCAGGTGCCGTCTGGAAGATTGCCGACCTTAATGTCTTTTTGATCACCATTAACACCATTAGCATTTTTCACACTTGTAGGCACAACAGTTTCTACTTTGCTACCAGCTTCCACAGTCACAGGCACATAATTCGGATTATAGTAATGCGCATCTGAATGTACGCTAATAGGGAAAGATGTAGATTTATAATCTATACCTTCTATAGCATTAATATTATTTTTTAGTTTCCATTGGAAATTTTTTAAAGGATTACTTCCGCTAGTATTATTCTTAAGGTTTTTAACAGCATTATCAAAACTATTTACCAACTCATCATGTTTAATCGCATATACTACGCACTCATAGTCTCCATAATTATTAGGCGTACCTTTAATTTGTCCTTTAGTGCGTTCAGTAGTCACATTATTTCCATCAGCGTTCACATCATAATCATAAAGATAATCACTAATTTGACAGCCTGCACCAGTAGATTTATTACAGTTTTTACGCATAGTTTTATCTGTAGCATGTTTCCACTGTTTAGGCTCTTTCAAATTATTTATACCTTCAAGCTTCAGACCATTAATTCCACCAAGCTGATAGCTATTATCAATTGGAGAATTATTTTTATCTTTCTTATGGCATAGCATACGTTGGTGTATAGGACCCGTTTTATATGTTGACCATGAATCAACAAGTTTAGGTGTAATACTTTTACCTTTCTTATATTCATTAGATCCGTAAATGCGTAAATTCAAATCATTCTTTCCAGGTGTTTCACGAGTAACTTTCACTTTCGCATATATTGCTTCACCTTTATTTCCAGAATCCTTATCCAACGAAGAAGAACCGTCTGGGTAATGCACCACTACAGGTGTCTTATAGTCACCAGCATTTTCCCATTTGTGAGGACGAAAAGTTACTCTACCTTTATTTTTAGCGTTCTTGTCAGCAGACTCATCTTTATTCGCAAGTTTATTACTCTCTCCATTTTCAAAATCAGCCCATTCGAGAGTATCAACTCCATATTTTCCATATTTTTTAAACTCAAACCATGTGCCTTTAGGAAGCTCGCCAACTCTGCCATTTCCCCACGCTGTTTGAACACTATTAGGTGCAAGAGTTATATTATTAGCTTTGTTAAAATCACCTGCTTTAACAGTTACTGGTTTATATTCAGGGTTATACCAATACGCTAATGAATGTACTTGGAATTTAAAAGTCGCAGAAGCCATATCTCCTATATTGAAATCCGATAAAACATTTAAAGATGTTTCAGCAGTTTTATCAAAATTTTTTAACAAATCAGAGCCACTATGAAATGCGAACACTCTACAACCAAAACTACCTTTTTTAGTAGGCGTACCACTAATGGTTGCTCTTGAACGCTCCATAGTGTCTTTCTCATAATCTTTTTTATAAAGATACTCGTTCGGTTTGCACTTATTATTATTTTTTACGCATTCAGCTTCTTCTTGTTCATTTGCATGTTTCCACTGGACAGGATCTCCAAGCTTTAAACCATTAAAATTATCTGAACTATTTTTTATAAATTTATAACCTGATTTCTGACCATTATTTTCTTCATAGCAAATAGAACGAAAAACAATTTTTCCCTTATTTAAATTAGACCATGAATCAAGAATCAAATTAGGTTTCATCGGCTCATTGTTAAGAAGGTGTATAGTGCTATTAGCATTAACATTTTTACCACTAAGATTATAATTGTCATGCCCTTTATAAATCTGTAAATGCAAGTCACCTTGACCTACAACAAATTTTTTCACGCTAACTTTAGCATAGACAACCGCACCTTCATTAGCTGAATCAGCTTCTTCAGATGTAGATCCATCTGGATACGTAACAAGTACTGGCGTATTAGCTTTTTTACCCTGATCAATTTTACCTGGAGTGAAATGAACTTTACCAGTATGTATATCATTCGTTTCAATTTTCGACCATTGCAATACAGGATCGCCACGTTTGATAACAGTATTTCCTTTCTTTGTAACATACTGTTTCAAAGTAAAAGTAGTACCTGCCGGAAGAGGTTCTTCTTGGATAATAGCATACTTTTTCTTTTTTGTAGGATCTTTCTTACTTATAGGTGGCTCAGTATAAGCATCTTTGGAAGTAGGCTCAACATTTTCCAATGGTGTATACACAGGATTGTATATCCAAGACTGTGGTATAACTTTAATTTTTGTGTTATGAACATACTTTAACGATTTTGTGTGATTACAATTATATAATTCTGGATTCGGATAAATAATCTCTGTTCCGAAAGTAAAAGTCTTATTTTTATCAGTTTTACGTGGATTATAAGTTATATGTCCTGAATTAGGATTAATATAAACAGAACCTTCAGGCATATTATTTATAGAGTTTACTACTTGAATACTATTATCTGACTTACTTGCGATGGAATATTTTATGCCAATATCGTCAGGAAGATTAGTAGAAACTCCTCCATCATACACAAATCTACCGTTAGAACTATCACCTTTCCATTTTCCTGTTTTAATCTTAGGTTTCACTGTTATAGGACGACCATATGTAGTAAGTGGAACATTATCTTTACCATAATCAACCAACATCTTATCTTCATATTCAGGATATGCAATATCGTCTACACCTTTAGGGTTCATATTATAAAGATGTTCAACATAGTCAGGTATTCCATCACCATCAGTGTCAAAAGGACCGAAAACAGCGTATTTATTTCTACGCCATTCGCTCCTAAAACCTGCAACAACAGGCATCTTTGTATACACATCTTTTTCAGTGTACCCATTTTCCAAATAAGCAGTTACAATCCAGGTATACCGCCTATCAGTAGGAGGCTCCCAACTAGCGAACATAGTTTCAAAAAGGTTTTTATCATTCCATTTATATATTTCACACATAGAATATTTACAATTCGCATCACCACCTTGTAAAGGTGAGTATTTATAAGGATTATAAAGACCGCCACCAACACCATTGTCACCACTTGAAGGCCCAATATTATCATTCCAGTTCGCATTAAATCCATTAAGCTGATTTCTATCGTTGAAATCTTTAGAATATGTCCAAGCAGTCCATTTACCTGCAAAAGTTTTTATAAACCCCATATACATTTCGTCTTGATCTTCACGAACAAGTTCCGCAGAAGTGCTACCGATGCCAATTTTACCGCTTGAGCCTTCCCAATAACGTTTCACTCGTATCGAGTTCTTGTTAAGACCTTTAGGTAAAAATAGCGAAAGAGTAGGTCTGCCTAAATATGCCGCTCCATCTTTAGGTCTATTTCCTTGAGGAGACATTTCACCCAAATCAAGTTGTCTAGCAAATTCAGCATTTCTATTAAAAATTACTTTATAAGTTACTTTAGTCCTGCCATTTTCCTGTTCAACAATCGGATTTTCAATTCTCATATCTCTAAAAGCATCAACCGCGTCATAAGAATGAGGTTCGTCTCTTCTACCAGCACCATCTTCAGTTGTAGCCGCAACATAACCATTACCAGCATAATCCCACCAAACTTGCGCAGCATTTGCTTTCTTAGCTGGTAACACAACAAGCATAGTCGCAACAATCGAAACAGTTACAAGTCCTACAAGCAATACGCGAGGGAAAAAACGCGAAACTCCACGCTCTAAATTATCATTTTTAGAAGTCTCACACCTAACGAAAGCAGTCAATGCAAAACGACAAATACGAAACGCAAATTGGCAAAGTCTCGTTAGTAGCATGTTTATCCTTCCAATATTTCTTGCTTTTTTAAAATAATTTTTACATGTAAATCTAAATCAAATTTTTCAATGATACCAATTACTTTTATTTATTGCATTAGCGCTTTTATAATCAATTTCATACACAAACCCACAAAACACTAAAATGAATATAAAACACTCTCATTTTGATTCTACAATTATCCCCCCCCCCGCGAAAATTTTCAAACTATTTTCAGCTAATTTTACTTATTACAAAATTATTTTATTTCTATTTTTCCATAAATAATAGTATACAAAAATATGCATTTGTAACAAATGTTTCATTTTCAACAAATTACTAATAAGAAAAATTATTTCACGATATTTATATTATAAATTTTCATACTATAAATAATTATCTACATCATATTTATAAACAATAACAAGTGCTGAAAAATAAAATTGAGGGATAAAAATCCCTCAATTTCACACAAACTATCAAAATATTATACTCATGTGGAAGCTATATGATCAGCCTCTCGAAGCATAGTTAGGTGCTTCTACTATCATCTGCACATCGTGAGGATGACTTTCTTTCAACCCAGCAGGAGTTATGCGCACAAACCTACCACGTTGCTTCAACTCATCAATAGTATTCGCACCAATATAAAACATTGACTGATGCAAACCACCTACAAGCTGATATATAACAGCACTCAAACTGCCAGAATAAGGAACTTGTCCTTCAATGCCCTCAGGTACAATCTTATCATCAGAAGTAACATCTGCCTGGAAATATCTGTCTTTTGAATAAGACTTGCGACCACGAGAAGACATAGCTCCAATACTACCCATACCTCGATATTGCTTGTATTGTTTACCATTCATGAAAACAAGTTGACCTGGAGATTCCTTACAACCAGCAAGTAGAGAACCAAGCATAACTGTATCAGCACCAGCAACCAGCGCTTTAGCTATATCACCGGAATATTGCAAACCACCATCAGCAATAAGAGGAACACCAGCAGGTTTACAAGCCTTAGATGCCAAATAAACTGCAGTAAGCTGTGGCACTCCAATACCAGCAACAACACGAGTCGTACAAATAGAACCTGGGCCCACACCAACTTTTACAGCATCAGCACCAGCATCAATCAAAGCTTGCGCACCTTCTGTAGTTGCAACATTACCGCCAATTATTTCAACGCCATCAAAGAATGAATCTTTTTTCATACGCGAAATCATATCCAAAGCAAGTTGCGCACCACCATTAGCAGTATCACAAACTAAAACATCCACACCTGCTTCAACAAGAGCTACTGCGCGTTCCCAAGCATCACCCCAATATCCAATAGCCGCTCCAACAATCAAACGACCTTTACTATCTTTTGAAGCATTAGGATATTTTTCAGTTTTGACAAAGTCTTTTACTGTTATTAATCCCTGCAAATGACCATCATCATCTACAATAGGTAACTTTTCAATCCTGTTAGATGCAAGCAAATGTTTAGCTTCCTCACGTGAAATACCAACCTTGCCAGTAATCAAAGGCATATGCGTCATGCAATCAGAAACTTTCTTTGTAGCCCACTGATTGACAGGAACGAAACGCAAATCACGATTAGTGATAATACCTAATAACTTATTGTTATCATCAACCACAGGCAAACCAGAAACTCTATATTTACCGCACAAAGAATCCAATTGCTCAATAGTTGCATCAGGCTTTACTGTAACAGGATCAAAAACCATCCCAGACTCAGACCTTTTCACTTGTCTGACTTGTTCAGCTTGATCTTCAATAGATAAATTCCTATGCAAAATACCGATACCACCTTGACGCGCCATAGCTATAGCCATATTAGCTTCAGTTACAGTATCCATAGCAGCGGAAAGCATAGGTATATTCAAAGTAATTTTTTTAGTAAGACGTGTTTTAGTAACCACATCAGATGGTACAACGTCAGTTAATTCAGGTAATAATAAGACATCATCATAAGTGAGGCCTATTAAAGAAAACGGATCTTGTTCTAACATGTTATATATATTAAAGTAATAGACTCAATTATACAAATATTTATAAAAATTCCCTCGCCTAAAAAAGCGAGGGATAAAAATTAGTGTTCAACAACAGCGACTAAATCGCTAACACTCATGATCAAGTATTCTTCACCGTCATATTTTACTTCAGTTCCACCGAACTTTGAGTAAATTACAACGTCTCCAACTTTAACACCAATCGGCATATGATTACCTTTATCGTCCAAGCGTCCTGGACCTACTGCAATAACAATACCTTCATTTGGTTTTTCAGTTGCTGCATCTGGAATTACCAGACCTGAAGAAGTAACTTTTTCAGCCTTAACCTGTTGCAAAACAACACGATCTTCTAGTGGTTTAATGGAAACCGACACTTCGGCTCCCCTTTCCTTAGTAAACTTGCAATAACTGCCACTCATCTGTTGTCGCGGTTTACAAAATCATGGCTATCATGAGAATAAACTCATTACTTCTATATTCTACACCACAAATTAGCACTCAAGCAATGCGAGTGCCAATAATGTAAAATATTTAAACAACTACTTTTACTACTCAAAAAAACTAATAAAATGGAAAAACAATGACAATTATAGAATACCAAAAAGCATATGAAGAAATAATCACATTACAAAAAGAATATCTAAAAACAAATAAAAATACGTTACAACAAACACATTATAAACAATTAGGCTCAACATTTTTGACAAGTAAACAATTAAAAACTATACGAGATAAACATACAGCAACACTATCTTCAAAAGCACTCGCACAAGTCGATATACAAAAATCTGCATATTTAAAACATGGAAAAATACCAGAGCATATCCTTTTTACAAGACAATCACTAGAACAATCTACACAATGGACAGTTGCACAAATACATGGTCACAGATACAAAAAAATAAAGAGTGGAAAAATTGCTGATTTAGGATGCGGTGTTGGCATAGACAGCTGGGCAATAGCACAAAATATTACTCACGAAACAAAATTAACAGCATATGAATTACAAGCAGAAGAAGCAACACTTGCAACACACAACCTTAAAAAATTCAGCAACGTTACAGTCAAAAATCAAAACATTTTCGATATAAATTTCAAACAAGCAGAATTTGAAGCAATCTACGTAGATCCTGCTCGACGTAAAAACAACAAACGAATACTTGATCCAAAACAATGGACACCGCCATTAGACACAGTATACGAATGGCTAAATTATTGCCCAAACATCGGCATAAAAATAGCACCAGGTACACAATATTCTCATCTTCACCCTGATAGTGAAACAAATTGGTTAAGCATAAATGGGCAACTTGTAGAAGCAAGCATGTGGTTCGGTAAACTCAAAAACCATACTGGCAAAACTGCTACAGTAATAAATACTAAACAAGAAAAACAACCACTCATACTAAAATATACTTTCGACAACAACGCTACTAACTGTCAAACACAAATAGATGTAACAAAAATACCATTACAAAAAAATCTTTACATCACACAAATAGACCCTGCAATTTTACGAGCAAACGGGCTAAGCTATATAGCAAAAGAAATAAACGGCAAATTAATAAGTGAAAATATATCATATTTAATATCTAACCAAGAAAACCAAAATACAAAAATACAAAACATAATAAAACAGCTAAAAATTATAGACTATTGCCAACTAAAACCTAAAAAAATAGATCAAATGCTACAAACACATGACATAGGAACAATAGAAATCAAAAAGAAAGGCACTGATATTATTCCAGATTCATTTCGTAAAAAAATAAAATTAAAAGGCAAAAACAAAGCCACACTAATACTTACACGATACCAATCAAAACATATAGCTCTACTTGCACAAAATTTATAAATGAAAAATCACACAAATATACAACTAAATATAATAAAATATAAAACCTTATGCAAACACAACTAGAATACCTGCAATACAATCATTTACAAACACGGACGTTGTAAAGACATAGATGAATCAGGACCAAAACAAAGAGGAGATGGCATGACACCTGAACGCACCAAATTTGAACCCAAAGCAGCGATTTGAGCACCATTATCCGTGCAAAAACGCAAAGGTGGCATTCTCACAATTAAACCTGCATTATTTGCGCGTTCAACAAGTAATTGCCTCAACCTAGAATTAGCACTATATCCGCCTCCGACAACAATAGTGTCACAATCGAACTCTTTACAAGCCTCAACAGCTTTCGCAGTCAAAGAATCATTTACAGCTTCACTAAAACCAGCACAAATATTTTCCACAGGCAAATCCGCACCTGAAGCATTCAACATTTCAACATATCTTGCCACAGCAGTTTTCAAACCTGAAAAAGAAAAATTATGGCGATGCCTATATTTATCTTTACCTGCAGCAAGCCCCCTAGGAAATACTATAGCTTCACGATCACCAAGACATGCAAGACGATCCACATGAGGACCTCCTGGATAAGGCAAACCCACAAGTCTGCCCACTTTATCAAAAGCTTCACCAGCCGCATCATCAAGAGTTCCACCAAGCTCAACAATATCCTTAGCGATATCATTAATCAACAATAAATTTGAATGCCCTCCTGAAACAATCAATCCTATAAAACGCTCAGGAAAAGGACCATCCACCAATTCATCAACACACAAATGACCAATAACGTGATTTACGCCATAAATAGGTTTATTCAAACAAACCGCTAAAGCTTTAGCGGCAGAAATACCAACAGTTAAAGAACCAACTAGACCAGGACCAGCACTACAAGCTATAGCATCAATTTGTGACAAATCAACATTAGTTTTTTCTAAAACAGAACTCAAAGTCGGTAGAAAAGATTCAAGATGTGCGCGTGAAGCAATTTCAGGAATAATACCACCAAACCGAGCATGTTCATTCATAGAAGAAGCAGTCACATCAGCAAGCAAATCCCTACCTTTGACCAAAGCTACACCAGTTTCGTCACAAGTAGACTCGATACCCAATACTAACGGCTCATCTTTTTCATAAAAATTAGATGACATTTACATCTCACTTCCGTATCGCTTCTGCGCTTATAATTTCTATAAATTCTATTAATATATTTTAACAATCAACATATTCCTAACAAGTAATATTACTCTTGTCAAAAATAAAACACTAAAAATTATTCCAAAATCACTTTTTAAAACACAACCTTAAATTTAACACAATAAATTATTACAAATACGCGCGGAACTGAATATAAATTAGATTGCTACAATTACAAATCGTCCAAAAATGCCATACTCAAACTTTCATTTGCATCAATGATAGTTTGCAAAGGTATACCTTTAGGACAAGCAAGTGTGCATTCGCCATAATTATCACAAGGGCCGAAACCTTCCTCATCATGCTGATCAATCATTTTTTGAACGCGTTCGAGATTCTCATTTTCCCCTTGAGGCAAATATCCTAAATGCATAATCTTGGCAGCAGTAAACAGCATTGCTGAAGCATTAGGACAAGCTACAACACAAGCTCCACAACCTATACAAGTAGCCGCTACAAAAGCTTTATCAGCTCTTTCTTTAGAAACAGGTATAGTGTGAGCTTCTGGAGCATCACCAACATTTACATTAATGTATCCACCAGCTTGCACTATACGATCAAATGCAGACCTATCAACAATTAAATCTTTTACGATAGGAAATGCTCCAACTCTCCAAGGCTCAACAGTTATACAATCACCGTCTTTGAAATTTCTCATATGTAACTGGCAGGTTGTTGTAAGCTCAGCCCCATTAGTTTTACCATTTATCAAAATACCACACTGCCCACAAATACCTTCACGGCAATCGTCATCAAAAGCTACAGGTTCTTCACCTCGTAAAAACAATTCTTCATTCAAAACATCAAGCATCTCAAGAAAAGACATATGCTCAGTAACACCGCACAACTCATACTCGTGCATAGAGCCCGGTTCATTTGCAGAATTTTGTCTCCAAATCCTCAATTTAATATTCACTTGTAACTCCGCTTTTTCATCTGCGCTTTTTCATATACCAAATATTCTTTATGCAAAATTGGTGCGCTATCAGGAGAAAATTCCCAAGCAGCAACATAAGCAAAATCATTGTCGTTTCTTAGCGCTTCACCATCTTGAGTTTGAGACTCCGCACGAAAATGACTACCACAGGATTCTTTTCTATGCAAAGCATCAATACAAACTAATTCAGCTAACTCTAAAAAGTCAACTAGCCTACCAGCTCTCTCTAAAGATTGATTTAAATTATCACTGCTACCTAATATTTTTATTTCTTTCCAAAACCTTTTACGCAATTGTCTTATCTGCTCTATCGCTTCTTTCAAGCCCTCTTCAGTTCTGTTTATACCACATTTTTCCCATAAAATATTACCTAATTCGCGGTGAAAACTATCTACAGAACGTTTACCATCAATAGACATCAAATCATTTATAAGCTTTTTAGTTTTAGAAACAGCTTCTATAACCTCGCTGTTAGATTCGTCAAAATGCTCAATAGGTTCACATAAATAATTAGTAATAGTATTAGGTAAAATAAAATATCCATCAGCAAGACCTTGCATTAACCCTGATGCGCCTAATCTATTTGCTCCATGATCTGAAAAATTAGCTTCACCAATAACAAATAAACCGTCAATTGTTGACTGCAAATCATATCCTACCCAAGTACCACCCATAGTGTAATGAGCAGCAGGGTATATACGCATAGGGACTTGATAAGGATCTTCTCCAGTTATGCGCTTATACATATCAAATAAATTACCGTATTTTTCATCCAATATTTTTTTCCCAACATTTTTTATAGCATCAGCAAAGTCAAGATATACTCCTCTGCCAGTTGGGCCAACGCCTAAACCTTTATCACAAATATTTTTAGCTTGTCTTGAAGCAATATCTCTTGGAACTAAATTACCATATGTAGGATATAATCTTTCCAAATAGTAATCACGATCCTGTTCAGGAATGTCATTAGGATTTTTGCTACAATCATCTTTATTTTTGGGAACCCAAATTCTAGCATCGTTTCTTAAAGATTCGCTCATAAGCGTAAGTTTTGATTGAAAATCACCAGAAACAGGAATGCAAGTTGGATGTATCTGAACAAAACAAGGATTAGCAAACAAAGCACCTTTTTTATAGGCACGCCAAATAGCAGTAGCATTACAACCGACAGCATTAGTTGAAAGAAAAAATATATTAGCATATCCTCCAGTGGCAAGCACTACAGCATCAGCTAAATAAGGTTTTATTTCCCCAGTTACCATGTCACGAGTGACAATTCCACGTGCTTTACCATTAGCTACTATTAAATCTAACATTTCGTGCCTACTATAAGTTTTTACAGTACCAGCATGCACTTGACGTTCAAGAGCTTGATAAGCACCTAAAAGAAGCTGTTGACCAGTTTGTCCTCTAGCGTAAAAAGTTCGCGCAACTTTTGTCCCACCGAAAGAACGAGTATCCAATAAACCATTATATTCCCTAGCAAATGGAACACCTTGAGCAACGCAATGATCTATAATACTTGAACTTATTTCAGCTAGTCTATAAACATTATCTTCCCTAGCTCTATAGTCCCCTCCTTTTATCGTATCGTTGAAAAGCCTTTCAACACAATCGCCATCATTACGATAATTTTTAGAAGCATTTATGCCACCTTGTGCGGCTATAGAATGAGCTCTACGTGGAGAATCTTGATAGAAAAATGTTTTAACATTATACCCTGCTTCACCTAAAGTTGCTGCAGCTGAGCTACCTGCCAAACCAGTTCCAACAACTATAATATTCTTTTTCTTCCTATCTTCAAGAGGAATTTTCTTAGCAGATGCTTTATATTCTTCCCATCTTCTTTCAAGAGGAACATTATGCATAGAAGCAGTGTCCGCAATATCATCTCCAAGACAGTAATAATCTAAATTATTATTTTCAGAACATGAAATACTTGAAGAATCTGAATTATCCAAAATGTTTGAAACCTCTATATTATTTTTCTTCATACTCACCACGAACCACCAAAAAAGCATAATATCACAAATAGATTGAATACTATTAAATATATTACGAATAAATATTAAAACAAAATTCGACTATTATTCAAACAGTATTACAAACCAAATATTATTTTCAACAATTTTTCAATAACACTTTAATTAAGATAGCAATATCATATTATAAAATTTTTATATCTTGTCCAAAATTTCACTTCCAATAATACCAATATCGTTTATACTCTTTTTCATGATTATCGCATTTTCAAGAGGGTTTTTATAATAATTTTTTCTAATACTGATCTTATGAAAACCATGTTTTTCATATAATCTAATTGCATTAATATTATTTTCTCGAACTTCCAAAAAAATATTTCTAAGCTTTTTTTCCATAGCCTTACCAATTATATTATCTAATATTTTTGAGCAATATCCCATCTTTCTATAATTATTTTTAACTGCGATAGTCATCAGATCACTGTCCATAAATAAGCTAATTCCACCCCATGCAATTAGCTCATCATCTTTAAAAATACCAACATAATATCTGTCTTTATTCAAAATTTCATTTTCACATATCTTGAATGACCACGATTCATATGAACCAAAAATTTCTTTTTCATTATCATAAAATTGTTCAATGTCTTTTCGTTCTAGTGGCCTCAAAATCACATTCAACTTTTCCAAAATGCTCTTTCTAAAATATTTAATAAAAACACAACAATTTCTCGTGAATCATAATTCACTTTATAAGTATTACTATAATTATTTTATATACTACCTATTTTATTATTATAAATTTTATTTCACACTAACTTTCCAAACATGTTATTTTTCCTTTAAGCAAGATATACCCATATATCACTATAGTTTGAAAAGCAACCAAATTATTTAACAGCTTTAGGCATACAAACGTCAGGACGACGTAAATACATTGGATCTATTTTATTAATATTTACACCATTTTTCTCCCGATAATATGCGATTTTTGCCATATAAGACGAATCCACAAACATTGGAGCATCTTTTTCAACAGGAAACAAATCATTATATTTCATGCATCCTTGTCCAACATTTACTATTGGTGAATTCAAACAGCTCTTCTCGCTAAAAGCATTTTTCACATCTAAAAGAGCTTCTTCCGGCTTATTCACTTTAACATCAAACACAGGCAACACATCATTCATTCCATTTTTTGTGTATATACAATAATATATTTCTTTTCTTTTCGCATCAGTTGCAACAAAAATTTTATTCACATCTGGGAATTGTTCAAAACCTTGTAAAGCTAATATATCTAATGCACAAATTCCAACTATAGGAACATTTGCAATTTTAGCTATAATTCTAGATGTTACAAGTCCTGCTCGAAGCCCAGTAAATGGAGCTGGACCTATTGAACAAACCACTTTATCTATTTTTGCTTCTAATATGTTTTGCACTCCAAGTGCTTTTAAAATCTCTTCAAGCATTACTGCCAATTTTTCACCATGCATTTGGCTATCCGACATCTCTTTTTTTACTATAGTAGTAAAAGTATTTTCAGCCCTATCTACTACTGACATGCTTGCACCATTAGATGTGTCTAAACATAAATATCTCATTTTTCACCCACGTTTATCGCTATTATTATTTATAAAATTTTATGAAAACTGTTATAAACAAATAAATATTACTATAACAAGTTACCTAGTTCTTCTTTTTCCCACCTGACACCATAAGCTGTTATTTTTATTATTCTATTACTATCTTCTATATTCGATAAATCCACTATCTTCTTTCCATTGACAATATCCTGTTTAATATTCACATCTTGTTTTCTGGAAATTTTTATTTCAAGTCTAGATTGTGCCATATTCTCAACTTTCCCTTCACCCCACTCTATTACAGTTACAGCTTCATGAATAGTTGAATCTAAATCTAAAGTCTCTAAATCTTCAATACCATTTATTCTATAAGCATCCACATGTATCAAATCAGGACCTGAATTTAAACTAGGATGTACTCTAGCAACTATAAATGTAGGTGAAGATATTTGTCCTGAAACTTTCATTCCTTCACCTATTCCTTTAGTGAATGTAGTTTTACCTGCACCTAAATCGCCTGACAACATAACAAGATCGCCTTTTTGCAATTTTGCAGATAAATTTTTCGCAATAGTTTGCGTTTGCTCAACATTTTTTGCAATATAAGTAACAGTCATATTCTCTCATTTATCTCTTACCACATTTATTTAATTTACACATCTTAATTATCATAAACATATTTAGTTGCCATACGATTATTATTTATCATATTAACTAATATTTCATAATTTATAGTTTGCGCTACTTCAGCCATTTCATCAGCACTATTTTTTTCTCCAAGCACAACTGCAATATCTGAAACTTTTACGCAATCAAGATTTTCCCCAAGATCAACCATAAATTGATCCATACATATGCGTCCAATTTGTTTATATAATTTACCTTTAATTTCCACTTTCCAATTATTAGAAATAATTCTAGGTATACCATCAGCATATCCTATAGGAATTATCGCTATATAGCTATCTTTTTTAAGAGTATATGTTCCGCCATAAGAAATTTTTGATCCAGCACACATTTTTTTAATCTGCACTATTTTAGCTTGCACTGTCATAACTGGTTTTATATGCAATTCTTCTGATGTAATTCTACTTGGATTAGGCGATAAACCGTACATTATTATTCCTGCACGAACCATATCATAATGAGAATTAGGATGAAATAAAATCCCTGATGAAGCACCTAAATGTTTGTATTCTATTTCTAGATTATTTTTATTACAAATTTTTATTGCTTTTTCAAATTTATTTATTTGCTCGTTAGTATAATCATTGTCAATCTCATCAGCACAAGCTAAATGCGAAAATAAACCAACGATTTTCACTTTTTCTATAATTTTTATTTTGTCTATAACTTCTTGTAAATTTTGCCAAGATACACCTGCGCGCCCCATACCTGTATCAATTTTTATATGAACGCGTATTTGAATATTTTTTCCAGCCATAGTTGTATTTAAATTTTCAGAAGCTTTTTTCAACGCATCAATTTGCTGTAAATTAGATATAGATATGTCTATATTGTTCTCAGCGAGTATCTGTATATCTTTTTCTGCAATATCATATATCCAACATAATATTTTAGGTGATATATTATTTACACTAGTTTTATCAGCACTATTTACATTATTCCCAATTTGCTGTTTATTCAAAAATTGTCTCAATTTAATAGCTTCTATAGCAGTAGCAACACCAAAAAAATCTACACCATTTTTCATACAAGTTAATGCTATATCTTCCATACCGTGCCCATAAGCATCCGCTTTTACTACAGCAAGAATTTTAGTATTTTTTAGATACTTTTTTATTTGGAGCAGATTATGTTCAAAAGAAGACAAATTAATTATTTTTTCAATCAGAGGTTGTACTGTAACATAATTCATTATTGTCTCATCCTTTTATATTAATTTCGTAACAAAATATATATTTTAGTATTGCGTTGAAGATCTGGAATGACCCGCGAATTTTCTTACTATACTTTTAGGAGCAAATTTCAATAATACATATACTATCTTATATTTCATAGTTGGTACTACTATGATTTTATTCTGAGCAATTCCTTTTAATGAATCTTCTACTACTTTTCTTGGAGTGCACCAAAAGCCCGGAAAATATTTCACATTTTTCAATCCTTTAACTGAATGAAAATTTGTTTTCACAAGACCTGGACAAAGTGCCGAAACAGCTATGTTATATTCTTTCAGTTCTGTAGCTAACGATTGAGTAAAAGTAACAACCCATGATTTAGCTGCGGCATATGTTCCCATAGCTGTAAAAGCCGCAATTGAAGCAACATTTATTATAGCTCCACGTTTTCTTTCTATCATACTTTGCACTGCGGCGTGAGTAAGTAATAGCACAGCCTCCACCATTACTTTCAAAGCATATATTTCTCGTTGCCTATCTCCACCAACAAAAGGTTGTGCAACTGCGAAACCAGCATTATTAATCAGCAAATCTATAGGTTTATCAGTATTTTCTATTCTTTTTATAACAGTATCCAAATCGTTTTTAACTGATAAATCTGCAGCAATCACTTCAACTTCTACAGCAGCTTTTTGCCTAATTTGTTGCGCAAGCTTTTCCAGTTTTTCAGCATTAGTAGAAACCATAACTAAATTATGACCATTAGTTGCTAATTGCCAACAATATTCTTCACCTATACCACTTGAAGCCCCAGTTACCAAAGCTCTACCTATTCTGTTTTTATCACAAAATATTTCACGGTTTAAACTCATTTTGTTATTTGTATCAGCTATTTGAAGATGATTCGGATTAATATTTTTACTATTGTCTTTAAACACAGCAACCCATTTCCTGACTACTATTTTTATAATATTACTTAGTTTTAAATACCACCAGTCCACTTATGATACATTTACATATACACTATCATAGTCATGTTAATTATTATAAATATTTAATTGCGCTAATTGAAAAGAGATAGATAGCTCTAATATTATTTTCAATATAAACAAAAACTGTCACACGCAATTATTTTCTGTTGCTTCTACTAAGCTACTGCTCAGATTACATGTTGCACACATCCAATAAATAAAGCGAAACATAAATTTATTGTTCATTAGATGCATTAGATATTTTTTATATTATTGCATCCTAGTAAAAATTTATAATTAATTATGCAAATAATAATTGATATGCAAGAACACTGTTATAAGAAAATTTATTTGAAAAAATCTAAATATATACACTAGATAAATTTAAAAAGAAGCCTACTTTCGCTCATTTACTTAGTAGACTTCTTTTTTTATAATTCAAAAAATTCAGCTAATTTTATTATCACAAAACTAAAGTATCGAGATTTTCATCGTAAGTAATATTTACTGTATCTCCATCTTCAACATTTGAATTCAATATTTCTTTAGCTAATTTGTCACCTATTTCTTTTTGAATCAATCGTTTCATAGGCCTTGCTCCATAAGCCTTATCATAACCATGTTTCACAAGATACTGTTTAGCTGAGTCATCTACAGTAATATTTATCCTACGTGACTTCAACCTTTCAGATATTTTATGAAGCTGCAAATCAACGATTTTTTCCAAATCTTGTTTTGTAAGCGTATCAAAAATTAGTATTTCATCTAACCTGTTCAAAAATTCTGGTTTGAAAGAAGACTGCACTACTTTTAATACCTCTTCCCGTTTTTGACTTTCAGGTATTTCATCATCAATTATTATTGGTGTACCTAAATTAGATGTCAAAATCAATATTGTATTAGTAAAATCTACAGTACGACCCTGTCCATCAGTCAATCTACCATCATCTAAGACTTGCAAGAATATATTGAATATTTCCGGATGTGCTTTCTCTATCTCATCCAAAAGTATTACACTATACGGCCTTCTACGCACAGCTTCAGTTAACTGTCCGCCTTCTTCATATCCTACATATCCAGGAGGAGCACCTACTAGACGTGATACAGAATATTTGTCTGAATATTCACTCATATCTATACGAACCATTGCATGCTCATCGTCAAACAGGAACTGAGCTAAAGATTTAGCTAACTCTGTTTTACCTACACCTGTAGGACCAAGGAACATGAAAGAACCTGTAGGTCTGTTAGGATCAGAAATCCCTGCTCTACTTCTACGTACAGCATCACATACTGCTTGTACAGCTTTTTTCTGTCCAATAAGCCTGTTGCCTATTTCTGTTTCCATGTTTAGCAATTTTTGGCTTTCGCTAACTAAAAGCTTGCCTGTTGGTATTCCTGTCCAGTCTTCCACAACTTCAGCTATTTGCATTGGCCCAACTTTTTCAGCCACAAGTAAATCATCATTATTTACATCTTTTGACTCTTCAGCTTTTTCTGCTTCTTCAATCTGACGTTCAATAGCTGGTATTTGCCAGTTCTGGAGTTTTCCTGCCTGCTCAAGATTACCATCTCTCATAGCTAAGTCCAGTTGCGTTTGGAGTTCATCTAGTTTAACTCTAAGGTCACCTATTTGATCTCTAGACTCTTTTTGACTTTGCCAATTTTTTTCAAGCTCAGATAGTTTATCAGTCTTTTCAGATAATTCAGCTTTTAATTTATTTAGTCGCTCCCGAGTTATATCATCATCATTTTCAGCTTGCTCTAAATAGCTTTTCTCTATTTTTAACCTGTCAATGACACGGCGTAACTCATCAATTTCTACTGGCGAAGAATCTAATTCCATTCTCAATCTGGAAGCAGCTTCATCTATTAAATCTATAGCTTTATCTGGTAGTTGTCTTCCTGTTATATATCTATCTGATAATGTAGCAGCAGCAACTAGTGCTCCATCTGAAATAGTTATTTTATGGTGAGCTTCATATTTAGGAGCAATACCTCTCAAAATAGCTATAGTGTCCTCAACACTCGGCTCTTTTACATATACTTGCTGGAATCTTCTTTCTAATGCCGGATCTTTTTCAATATATTGCCTATATTCATTTAGAGTAGTTGCACCAATTAATCTCAACTCTCCTCTTGCTAACATAGGTTTTAGCATATTTGAAGCATCCATTGAACCTTGAGAATTAGCTCCTGTACCTACTACGTTATGTAGCTCATCTATGAAAGTAATTATTTGACCATCACTATTTGTAATTTCTTTTAGTACAGCTTGAAGTCTTTCTTCAAATTCACCTTTATATGAAGCACCTGCTACCATAGCTGTTAAATCTAAGCTTATTAGTTTCTTATTTTTTAACGAATCAGGCACATCTGCAGCAACTATTCTTTGCGCTAAGCCTTCGACTACTGCAGTTTTACCTGTTCCAGGTTCTCCAATTAATACCGGATTATTTTTTGTTCTTCTAGACAATACTTGTATAAGTCTACGAATTTCTTTATCTCTGCCTATTACAGGATCTAATTTTCCATCTTTAGCTATTTGCGTTAAATCTGTACCGTATTTTTCTAATGCTTGAAAAGTACCTTCAGGATTTTCTGTAGTAATTTTAGTATCACCTTTCATCATTTTTAAAACTTTCATGTATTGTTCAAATTGCACGTTATTATTTTTTAATATAGTACTTGCTGAAGATTTTTCTTTAACTATTGCAGCCATCAAATGTTCTGTTGACGTATACTCATCTTGCAACGATGTTGATAATTCTTGTGCCGTATTTAATACTTTTAAAAGCTCTTTTCCAGCTTGAGCTTTTCCTGTAGTATTTCCTTGCACTGTAGGAAGCTTTTTCAGCTCTTGTTGCACTTGTGTACAAATTTTTTGTACATCTACATTCAATGAGCGCAATACAGATTCAGCAATGCTACCTTTTTGCTCTAATATCGAATTTAATAAATGCAGAACTTCCACTTGAGGATTATTAGCAACTGATGCACTTTCCACTGAATTCATCAGCGCTTCTTGTGATTTTATTGTTAATTTTTGTGTCATCATACACCTCATTTCCTTCTAAATATAGTTATACACCAAAAATAAGGTTGAGTCTAGTACACTCAACCTTATTTTTTTTCGATTTTATTTCCAGAAGAAAAAAACTAACCTTTACAAACCACCCATAATTTGCCCAATAAATATTTTATAAATCATAGACACCGAATAACTCATCGAATACCCCAAAACTACACGAGGATCGCCTTTAGTTATATTATTTGCAAGAGAAACTAAAACAGTTTGAGTTTGTGCTCCTGCAATAAATCCAGATAAACGCGTGCCACCCATTTTAAACATATATTTCATAGATATATACACTAAAAGTCCGAATAAATTAGTAACTATTATTCCTAGAAGTAAAATCTTCCACCACATATCAGTAGAAAACGCCTGAATAATTTGGTTACCAGCAGTAATTCCTGCTTGCACTAAAAACACGCTCAATCCAAATTCACTCAACACTTGAGACGCAGTATAAGGCATAGCTAAAGGTAAAGAGCCAACTCTTCCGAGAAATCCAAAAATAATACCAACAATCATAGTGCAAACTGCTGGTCCTAAAGTAACCCACATGCCATTCATAGGAAAAATAGGAATCTCGCCTATAAGAATACCTAAAGCTATTCCTAACCCTAGAGAAATAGGATTTATATCTATCAATCCACGCACAGAATCGCCAAAATATTCATTCAATTCTTTAATTCTATTCCAAGGCACAACTACACGAACGCGATCGCCTTGTTGTAAACGAAGATCCGGATCCGCAAATAACTCTTCATCGCCTCTTTTAACCCTTGAAACTGTAGCGTTAAATTTTCCTTCTATATTAATATCTTTCAAACGTCTACCACTAAACTGAGGATTAGAAATAGTAATTCTTTGAACATCATCCATTTCCGACCTATCAGCGTCTAAAGCTAATGTAGATTCATGACCTAAATAATGAATTACTTCTTTAACAACTTTTTCAGATCCAACTATTGTAACTAGATCACCTTTATGCAACAGCTCATCTTCAGCTGGCAAAGATACATGTTCATGCTCACCGTGAGCTAAACGCGGAAATTTCACTTTAGATCCATATTTTTTACTAATCTCACCTATACTCAAGTTTAAATCTTTATCAACACAAACAGTGTAATTAAAAATTTTTTCAGGCACATCTTTGTCTTTACTACGATACGATAAAGCCATAAAGGAAAAAATCATCATACCTAAAACACCATAAACATAAGACAAAGCATACCCAACAGTAGCTTCTTTTAAAGATTCTGGATCATTACCAACTGCTGATAAAGCTGAAGTATTAGTCAAAGCTCCAGCGAAAGTACCACCCAGCAAAGGAGGCGACATTGAAAAACAATAATACCCAATTACATAGCAACTAGCAGCTACAAGTAAAAAAATTATTAGCAAAGTTATTATTGGAAATATAGATTTTCGCAAAATTTTAAAGAAATTTGGACCAGCATTCATTCCAACAGTAAAAGTAAACAGCACTAAACCAAATGTTCCAATCTCATTTCTCATACTAATGCCTACACCGTTGTAGTAAGAGATTGCAGCATATGCCATCGATATAAACAATATAGCAGCCGACCCAAGGCTAATTCCTCGAAATTTAATTTTTCCCAGAATCGTACCTATTGTTATCATTGTGAACAAAAGCAGAACTGTATTACTTGAAAAAGCTACCAATATAGTTCGCATTTTTTCCTCTTAACATTTTTGAACGTATTCTATTCTATGCTTTTCTCAAATATTTAATTAATATAAGTTTTAATTTTATGAATAATTTTATTAATATTTTTTAACATAAATATTATACATAAACAAAGTATGCATTTAAATTTTACAAATCAGGTTTCCAAATAACTAAAGCATAAGGATTATGATCAGTCCATCGATTTGAATACCTTACTCCTTTTTTCAACGTATGTATGCATCCTTTAGAATCTGCTGTAAAAACTCTATCTACTGCATCAACTTTTGTCTGTAAATCTTTTAGTTTTATAAGAAGTTTTTCCTTTTCTTCTTCTAATTCAATTATTCGTCTTATTCCCTCTAAATTTACCCCGTCTCGAGACATACGTTGTATATTCAAAAGCCTCTCAACATTTTTTATACTGTATCTTCTGCCTTTACCTTTCGTACGTCTAGGAACTACCAACCCTAAACGATCATATTGTCTTACAGTTTGAGGATGCATATTCGCTATACTTGCTGCAATAGATACTGGCATAAATGGAAAAGAACGCATTTTTTCATGTTCATATGGGTCAACGTATTCATCACTTTTTAGTTTTAAATGGATTTCACCATTTTCTTCATGTGTTATAACTATTTTTTCCTCAAAATTTCTAATCATTTTACACCAGTACTCTACTGAATTTTACATTCTCTATTTACTTCTATTAGTTGTTACTATCTTTTTAGTAAAATTATTTTTACATTTCTTCTTTCATTTGTTTTCTAGGATCATCATTTACACCAGCTTTTTCAAAAAGTTTAATCGCATTTTCTTGATCTTTATTCATCTTTTGTGGAACAACAATCTCAGGTACAACTATCATATTTCCTACTCCATTTTTAGTAGTTACTCCTTTATTCGGAATAATAATTGTTTCACCACTGTTAGTTCCAGATGGAATATTCACATCAATTATTTTTCCATCTATTGTAGGAATTTTTATTTTTGCACCAAAACATGCTTCAGAAAAACTTACAGGCACTTTTGTCTCAATATCTTTTCCAATAAGTTTTACATATGGATGTTTTTTAACTGTAACATTTATAATTAAATCTCCATTAGGACCACCATTTATTCCAAGCGCTCCTTGACCTCTCAATTTAATTTTTTGACCATCGTTTACACCTGCTGGAACATTCGCAGTAATTGTTTTATTCGATACTTTCAATTTTATCTTGGCACCTTTTATAGCCTGCTGGACAGATAAAGCAATTTTTGCTTTTCTATCTTTTCCTTTTTCAGGTGTAGCATTGAAATTATTTGCATACTGATTTTGCGTTCCACCCGTATTAGCATTTGTATAGTAGGTATGCGAAGAATAACCGCCACCACCACCAAACATTGAACCAAATATGTCTTCAAAACCACCAGATGAGAAATTTGCATTATGAGAAGATCCTTGGCCGAACATTGAACCAAAGACATCTTCAAAACCACCAGATGAACTAGAACCTGCAGAAAATCGAGCACCGCCTGATCCCATTGCTCTTAAAGCATCATATTGCTTTCTGTCTTTAGGATCAGACAATACAGCGTAAGCTTCACCTATTTCTTTAAATTTTTCTTCAGCTTTTTTATCATTAGGATTCTTATCCGGATGATATTGACGTGCAAGTTTTCTATATGCTTTTTTTATTTCTTTTGCATCAGCATCTTTCGCTACACCAAGTGTTTTATAAAAGTCTTTTTTAAGCCAATCTTGCGTTGCCATTTTTTTCACTAGCTTTCTTAAAATTATTTATCTTGTGGCGAAAACACCACGACTTTAGCAGCTCTTATTATTTTATCTTTGATTTTCCAGCCACTTTGTATAATATCGCCTATTTGTTCGTTTTCAACATCAGGATTAGGCGATACAAGTAAAGCTTCATGCACATTAGGATCAAATTCTTCACCTATTGTTCCAAATCTTTCCACATCAAAGTTCTCTTTTAAAGTGCTTTCCAATTTACTTGCTATCGAAGCGAAAGGTCCATCATTTAAATCACCATGTTTTTTAGCCGCATCTATATCATCAAATACTGCTAAAATCGCTAAAACAACTGATTCTATACCACTGTTTTTATACTGAGGTATTTCTGCTTTACTGCGACGCACGTAATTGCTATATTCCTGTTGCAGATTGTAATGATCTGCTCTTGCTCTAGCATTTTCTTCAGTAAGTTCTTTCACTTTTTGTGCTAGTTCTTCAACGTCTGGTAGCGAATCAGCGTTTTCGTTATTTTCAGCATTTTCTGACATATCAACATCATTTTCAAGCAGCTCTTTAATTTCGCTTTGAATATCGTCATTATTATCTGAGGAAAGGAAATTTTCCTCTGATAAGTCTTTCATGTTTTCGTCAAAGTTTTCTGAATCTTTACTATTATCAATCATAATGTTTTCAATCTTAATTTATTAAATGTTAGCAATATAGAGCATTTGGGCTACTAAATAGTAGCCCAAATATTAAAATGTAGTTACTACTTTGTTTCAGAATCATCCACAACTTCTGCGTCAATAACATCATCATCTGAATTAGTATCATTTGAAGATTGAGCAGTATTTTGAGCGTCGTTTTGAGCTTTTGCATACAAAGCTTGACCAATCTGTTGTGATTTTTCATCCAGTGTAGCCATTGCTTTCTTCACAGCTTCAATATCGTCGCCTTCCAAAGCTTTCTTCACATCTTCAACAGCGCTTTTAACTTGTGAAGTAATATCTTCTGACAATTTATCTTCATTATCTTTTAGCAATTTTTCTATGCTGTAAACTGTCTGTTCTGCGTTGTTGCGTGTTTCTGCTTCTTCACGACGTGCTTTATCTTCGCTAGCATGTGCTTCAGCTTCTTTAACCATTCTGTCAATTTCATCTTTAGGTAGTGCTGAGCCACCTGTAATTGTCATCGATTGTTCTTTGCCAGTTCCTAGATCTTTAGCACTTACGTGAACTATACCATTAGCGTCAATATCAAATGTAACTTCAATCTGTGGAATACCACGAGGAGCCGGTGCTATACCTGTCAATTCAAATGTACCTAACGGCTTGTTATCACGAGCAAATTCACGTTCACCTTGGAATACCTGAATCAAAACTGATGGCTGATTATCTTCAGCAGTCGAGAAAGTCTCGCTTCTCTTAGTAGGAATTGCAGTATTTCTTTCAATTAGTTTCTGCATGAAACCACCTTTTACTTCAATTCCAAGAGATAGAGGCGTAACATCGATCAACAATACATCTTTTCTGTCACCTTGAATTACACCAGCCTGCAATGCTGCACCAACAGCAACTACTTCATCAGGATTTACACCCTTATTAGGCTCACGTCCACCAGTTAATTCTTTTACAACTTCAGTCACTGCTGGCATACGAGTTGAACCACCGACCAAGACAACATGGTCTATGTCACTTATTTTAATTCCAGCATCTTTAACAACAGCATTGAAAGGAGCCTTTGTTCTCTCTAGCAAATCTGCTGTCATCTTTTCAAACTGTGCACGTGTAAGTGTTTCTTCCAAATGGATTGGACCGCTTTCACTCATTGACAAGTACTGCAAAGAAATATCTGTTGATGTAGAAGATGACAAAGTCTTTTTAGCTGTTTCAGCAGCATCACGTAAACGTTGTAAAGCTATTTTATCTTTAGATAAGTCTACGCCGTTCTTGTTTTTAACTTGCTCAACTAACCATTCAACAATTCGATTATCCCAATCGTCACCACCTAGGCGATTATCACCATTGGTTGCACGAACTTGAATTGTAGAAAAGCCATCATCATCTTTACCTACCTCTAGCAAAGACACATCAAATGTACCACCACCTAGATCGAATACTAGGATTAGTTCATCTTCTTTACCTTTTTCCAAACCATAAGCTAATGCTGCAGCTGTTGGCTCGTTAACAATACGGAGCACATTCAAACCAGCAATTTGACCAGCATCTTTTGTAGCTTGCCTTTCAGCATCATTAAAGTAAGCAGGCACAGTAATAACAGCATCTGTAACAGGCTCACCTAAATAGCTTTCAGCATCAACCTTTAACTTTGACAATATACGAGCTGAAATTTCTTGAGGAGTATATTTCTTACCATCAATTTCTTTCGTCCAATCTGTACCCATGTGTCTTTTCACAGAGGCAATTGTACGATCTACGTTTGTAACTGCTTGTCGTTTTGCAACTGTACCAACTAACACCTCACCAGCTTTTGAAAAAGCAACAACTGATGGAGTTGTTCTATTACCTTCAGCATTTGCAATAATAGTAGGTTCGCCACCTTCTAGCACTGCTAATGCAGAGTTTGTTGTTCCTAAATCTATACCTACTGCACGTCCCATTTCATTCTCCTTCATATTTAAGACTTTAGCTTTATACACTCAAGTTTATAACAACAATATTTAAAATACAATACCTTTAAAGAAAAACTTTAGCCTAATAGACTCATGTTTGCAAAAGAAAGGTTTTAAATCTTTTTTGATATAAATCACACCATCTACACGAGCAATCTATAATAGGAAAAATAAAAAAACTTATACACCATTTTTATATAAGTCACATAAACATGCTTTTATTACATAATGAATTCTAAATTCTACAATGTTTTCAACAATATTTACATGAATAAAAAGTAATTTTAACGTAAACTTTTAGTTTAATAATTTATTAAGTAAAAATGTTATTTATTTTATTTTTCAACAATTTTCTATATAAAAATAAATTTGCGTAATAATTTAGTATAAGTATTATTAAATAAAACATAAATTTCGATATGTATTCCACAAAGAAGTGTAACATATTCCACGAAAGGCTCTAGAAATGCATATCACATTCACAACAGTATGTGGGATGAAAAAACTCACAATAAAAACTTCAGATATCGAAAATTTAGATACTGAAATAAAAAATATAAAAAACGAAAATCCTAAAAATCATATTATATATAATATTCCTGAAATGAGAAAAATATTTCAGCTTATACAAAGTGTAATGATATTGCTCATAAGAATAGTTTTATATAATTTACCGATAAATCAAATAAATCAACTAGTGTCAACAGATGTTTATAATAAAATATCTTATTTCAAAATATTATATTCATTAGCAGACACACCTAAAATTCAACCAGTAATATCATTTATTCATACACATATACAAATGAACATGAAAATAAACGTATTAAATATAACTGGAGCAATAAAAGTGGATGAAAAAATTCACCCATTCATGTTGCGATTAGAAAAACAAAAAAATAAATGGATAATAAAAAGAATAAATTATGTATTCTAATATGAAATTTATGTTTATTTAAATACCTTATAAAAGATTATATTTTATATAGCATATAGATATATAGATAGATTACGTTACATGATTATTTGAACTATAAAAATTTTAAACATATTAAATATTAAAACACTTATCCACATTTTAAAAATATTTTCTCTATCAATATCACATTTTTTATAAGGTTTACTATAAAACGTTTAAATAATAATTATCACTTTTAGATTGATATGTATTGCAGAAATATCATATCTTTCGGGAAGGTTAATCATGATAAGTCGTAAAAATGAAAATTTAATGGTTAATTCTAAAAAAGAAGAAAAGAATAAATTTGCTTATAAGAAAAAGCACGGTGGCAAGCAACATATTAATACTAAATGGACACCTAATGGACCTTTTCAATATTTGTTTAAAAATTTTGTAACTTTAAGTTTGCATCCATTACATGTAATACACTTGGAAGAGGAAGCAAAAGATTTTATAAGAAGTTGTTATTGCAATGAACTTTTAGAAATATATCCAAATTATTGGGCAAATGCATTATTGTGCAAGAATATTGAAAATAGAGCACAAGTATTAGCTAGCAGAATCAAAGATCAGATTGTCTGTATGCAAAGTGCCGCGTGGGTATATAAAGCAATTCCATCAAAAACATTGACTTTACATCATATAGAACATACACATATAAGCCATCAATTATCTGTAACAGATCATAGTATTTTTCCACATCATTTAAAACGCATAGGAAACCTAATTATTACATCTCCCGAACGAACTATAATCGATATATGCAGATATAGATTTCCTGACGCAGCTAATTATGCTGTTAGTTTTAAAAATATAAAAGAACCATATTGCATAAACAAAAACAAAATAGAAGAAATATTTGAAGAATTAATAGATATTAAATTAACTGGAATTAACAATTCCTACAATATGCTACGTAAACACGGATATATAAGATAATTGTTAAAGCTTGTGCATGCAAACATATAATAAAAATTTGGTGGTTGTGTGTTGTTTATAAGACTGTAATACTTTGCGCGGGGAGTGTGGTTGAGATAGTAAAAATAATCCTAACCCCACACCCCGTACCCACACACGCGTGCGCGTGTGTGTTTCACACTCTAACAATCCACTAGTCAACCAGCAACCAGCCTAATGTAACACTCTAACTAATATTAAATATGTGAGACTCTAACTAATATTAAATATGTGAATATGAGTGATAGTGAATACAAACAATAATATTAGGCGTGTAGAAATAATAAACAACGAGTAAGTAAACAAAATAATAAGCGGTAAGCGGTAAGCGGTAAGTGGTAAGTGGTAAGTGGTAAGTGGTAAGCATAATAATAAACATTAAACCAAAAACAAAGGGGGGACAACTCTTTTAAAACAAATACAAGAAAAAGAGGACACATCCCGCCCCGA
>CAMPYB010000008.1 GCA_946998115.1 uncultured Actinomyces sp.
TTACCAGCATATTTGCTTTCCAACGCTTTTAGTGCGAGTAGGTTATCTCCATGTATGAGTATGTTTTCTGTATTAGGATCATTTTTGCAGTTTGATTTCTCTTTATCTTCAATTAGAATCCGTGGCTTTATTTTAATTTCTTTATCTTTACCCAGGCACAGTTCCCTCCCATTTTCACCACAACCACATTATCACGCTTCCGTGAATATATAGACGATATAAGGAATAGGCTACATAGGAATAAAGCAGAACAAAAACCTAAACACAAACTATTATTTTTCTCTTAAAATTTTAATCAAATCAGGAACCATCAATAATATTGTAACTATAAGTCCCATCCACCAATACGAATATGACTTAGTTACAATAACACTTATAAAGAAAGTAATTATACCTAAAATTACAAATTTACTTACAAAATGTGCAATCTCCATACCATACCTCTCAATAATATAAACATTATAAATATAAAAGCTAAAAACATATACAAATAGATGAAATAAAATCAAAAATACTATCAAGAAAAAAGACCCACAAACAGTGGGCCTAAAACACGTAGCGGGGACAGGATTTGAACCTGCGACCTCCGGGTTATGAGCCCGGCGAGCTACCGAACTGCTCCACCCCGCGTCGACTAGTAAACTATACTACATACTATAAATAAAATCAAGTACGACAAAAATATTATTACTACATAAACATATAGCTACTTAAAAGAAATAAATTTTTCCAACTCCCAATTAGTTATCTGTTTCCTATACTCATTCCATTCAGCATGTTTGTTGCGCATAAAGAAATCAAAAACCTCTTCCCCTAAAGTTTTCGCAACAAGTTCAGAAGAATACATATTTTTAATAGCTGAATGTAAAGACTGTGGCAAAGATTTAATACCCAAAGCCATACGTTCATGTTCAGTCATCAAAGAAACGTCTTCTTGCATTTCATCAGGTAAACTCATCTTTTTCTCAATACCATCAATACCAGCCGCAAGCAATATAGCAAAAGCTAAATAAGGATTCACAGAAGGATCCAATGCTCTATACTCAATTCTAGTCGAATTTGCTTTTTTAGGCTTATGTACAGGCACTCGAACAAGAGCCGACGGGTTATTATGCGCCCAACAAATATAAGAAGGAGCTTCGCCACCACCCCATAAACGCTTATAAGAATTAACATTTTGATTAGTTAAAGCAGTAAAATCAGGACTATGATGCAAAATACCTGCAATAAAATGTCTAGCTATTTTTGATAACCCATACTGGTTTGAACTATCATGAAAAGCATTCTTATCGCCTTCAAATAAAGACATATGAGTATGCATACCTGAACCAGGAATCCCACATATCGGCTTAGGCATAAAAGTAGCAATAACGCCTTGAGACAAAGCAAGTTCTTCTATAACAACTTTCAAAGTCATAATATTATCAGCAACAGTCAAAGCATCAGCCGCGCGTAAATCAATTTCATTTTGCCCAGGCCCAGCTTCATGATGAGAAAATTCAACTGGAATATCAAGTTGTTCTAAGGTCCGCGTAACAGCTAATCTAAAATCTTTACCTTTACTTCTAGTTACATTGTCAAAATATCCTAAATTATCTATAGGCTTCAAAACTCTATTTGACTCTGTTGGTGGATAAAAAAGATAAAATTCAACTTCAGGATGAACATAAAAATCAAAGCCAAGCTCTTTCGCCTTCTGAAGCGTTCTTTCTAAAACAGCTCTAGGATCAGTCCTAGAAATTACACCATGCGGAGTATAAACGTCACAAAACATACGTCCAACACAACTATCAGAACTACTCTCTAATATTTGTGGCAGTATATTGAAAGTAGAAGCATCAGGAACTAAAACCATATCTGCTTCAAACTCTCTAGTAAGACCCTCTATTGCAGAACCATCGAATCCTATACCTTCCTCAAAAGCAGATTCTAGATCAGTAGTATTTATAGATACAGATTTCAGCACACCTAAAACATCAGTAAACCACAAACGAATAGCCTCAACATTTTCTTGTGAAACTAACTGTAAAACGTACTCTTGTTGACTATTCATTTCACACAACTTTCAAATAAAACACAAAACTTACAATAAATTGTATAAAACAATACTTAAACATTTTATAATACATGCAAACGTAAAATAAAATTAAACATAAAATCTTTTTTATGTTAATAAATATAATAAACAAAACTAAAATAATAGCGTATATAAGTGCCTATTAAACAAGAAAGGTTATTCATGAGATTTTTTATAGACACAGCAAATGTTGAAGACATCAAAAACGCAAATGATCTTGGAATTATAGCTGGTGTTACTACAAATCCATCATTAATAGCAAAAGAAGGACGCGATTTTAAAGAAGTAATAAAAGAAATAACCAACATTGTCGACGGCCCAATCAGCGGAGAAGTAAAAGCTACAACTGAAAAAGCGGAAGATATGGTTATCGAAGCTAGAGAAATAGCAAAGATACACCCAAATATGGTAGTAAAAATTCCTATGACACAAGAAGGATTAAAAGCAGTAAGCATTCTATCCAAAGAAGGAATAAAAACGAATGTGACATTAATATTCTCTTCAACTCAAGCATTATTAGCTGCTATTGCTGGAGCTACATATGTATCACCATTTTTAGGCAGATTAGACGATATTTCACACGATGGCATAAAACTTGTAGCTGAAGTTGTACAAATATTCAGAGCTAACAATATTCAATCACAAATTATTGCTGCAAGCATAAGAAATCCTATACACATTATTGAATGCGCAAAAATGGGTTGCGATATAGCAACAGTACCATACAAAACAATTAAACAACTATTACGCCATCCACTAACAGACAAAGGAATAGAATTATTCAAAGCAGATTATTTAAAATCTATAAAATAATTATCTTATACAATTACAATAGTAGGGCTACTCATCAATCGTAAGTCGCCCTACTATAATTTCCATAAAACTATTTATCCAAAATGAAAAAACACTAGTCTACTATATTTTTATATTAAACAATACGAATGAAAAATAAACATAATAATTTATCTTTCATCAGACACTTTCAATAACAAGTCATGTAATGCCATCCAACCAAGCAAAGCACATTTTATACGAGCAGGATACAAGCAAACACCTTGCAAAGCTTGACCATCACCTAAATTCTCTAATACACTATCTTCAACACTAGCACCTTTTGAATGCATCAAAAGCATAAAATCATTATATAATTTTTCTGCATCTTCAACTGTTTTATTTAAAACTAAATCATGCATTATTGAAATAGATGCTTGAGAAATTGAGCACCCTTGACCTTGCCAAGGTAAATCTGTAATAACACCATTTTTTATTGCGCATCCCATTTGAAGCTCATCTCCACAAGAAGGATTTACTTGATGTGAAACTAAATAATTTGACGGTATTTCACTATAACCATTACGTGATTTAGAATGTTCAATAATTATTTGTTGATAAAGTTGATCTAATTCATTCATGCTTTTTCTCCTCACAACACATTCATTATACCTATTACAATCATAAGAGCTAAAAACAAAAATATGATCTTACATTAGATAAAACTTCAACAAATTTATCTATCTCATCAAAAGTATTTAAAAATGACATAGAAACACGGGAAGAATTATAAATATTAAAACAGGAATGAACAATTTGTGCACAATGATGGCCACTGCGAATAGCTATACCAAAATTATCTAAATATTGAGACACATCGTGAGGATGAACATTATCAACTGTAAATGACAATACTGGCAAACGTGCATTAAAATTATTTCCACAAGTATCACCAATTATGTTTACATTATCAATTTTACGAACACTATCATACAAATACTTAGCTAATTTTTCCTCACGTTTAATCATCCTGTTCATTCCGACTTCACTCATAAATTCTAAAGCTTTCATCCAACCATAAATTTGAGCATTCATTAAAGTTCCAGCTTCATGCCTATAATAACCTGTTTTAAAAGTAGTTTCATTTTCTGAAACATGATCAATCATAGACCCACCAGTTCTAAATGGTTTCATAATATCGAGCAAATAACTTTTACCATAAAGAGCACCAACTCCTGTTGGACCGAACATCTTATGAGCCGAAAAACAAGCAAAATCTACATCCAATTTTTTTACATCAATTTTAATATGTGCAGATGACTGACAAGTATCTAATATAGTAAAAGCACCGTATTTTTTCGCCGTTTCAACAATTTTATGCACATTTGTTATAACACCTGTCACATTGGAAGCATGCGTGAAAGCAACAATTTTAGTTTTATCATTAATAACTGTTAAATCTGAATAGTTTAAATCACCATCTTGTGTCAAACGAATCCATTTTATTTTAGCTCCTGTTCTCTTAGCGACTTGTTGCCATGGAACAATATTTGCGTGATGATCTAATTGTGTAAGAACTATCTCATCACCTTCTTTTATACAAAATGGACTATTATCATGCTCAATAGTTGCCATAGTAAAAGCATTAGATACCATATTTAAAGCATCTGTTGCATTCATAGTGAAAACAATTTCATCAGTACCAGCATTTATAAAATTAGCTAATTTTTCACGCGCATTTTCAAAAGCCAAAGTAGCTTTTTCCGCTAAATAATGTGCACCTCTATTTATTGAACCGTTCATATTACAATAATAATCTTGAACTGATTTAATAACAGAAAGAGGTTTTTGACTAGTTGCCGCCCAATCCATATATATTAAATTATTTTCACCACGCACTTTTAAATTCAAAGCAGGAAATAAAGCACGCAACTTAGTAATTTCATTTTCAGTAAATGAATCACAAACAGTTTCTAAATAATTATCAGACATATCACTTCTCGTTTTCTCAAAGATAAGTCGGCAACGTTGTTATTAAAATTATACAAAACTATAAATATATTCTGTCATTTTTATTACTTTGTAAAAGCTATACTATTAAATCTAATAGTAGAAAGAATTTACTTATTTTCAATAATATAAAATAATATAAAATAAATTCTTACTAAAACAAAAGCAATAAAAATCACTTTATATAACGATCATATCCTTCTTCTTCAAGCAAGTCTGCCAAATCAGGACCACCTTCTTCTGCAATATGACCTGCAACAAAAACATGCACAAATTCAGGTTTTATATAACGCAAAATCCTAGTGTAGTGAGTAATTAACAATACACCTGAATTTACAGCATCATGTACGCGATTTACTCCTTCTGATACAACACGCAAAGCATCAACGTCCAAGCCTGAATCCGTTTCATCAAGAATTGCAAATTTTGGTTTCAAAAGTTCCATCTGCAACACTTCGTGGCGTTTTTTCTCACCACCAGAAAAACCAGTATTTACATCACGTTGCAAAAATTTATCATCCATACGTAGATGTTCCATAGTTTGTTTAACTTCAGCAATCCAATCACGTAAATTAGGTGCTTTATCGCTCAAAGCTGTTTTTGCTGTACGCAAAAAATTAGAAACAGTTACTCCCGGAACCTCAACTGGATATTGCATTGCAAGGAAAAGCCCAGCTTTTGCTCTTTCATCAACTGTCATTTCAAGTAAATTTTCACCGTCTAATAAAACCTTACCACCCAAAATTTCATAGTTAGGATGTCCTGCTATTGAATAAGCTAAAGTTGATTTACCTGAACCATTAGGTCCCATAATTGCATGTATTTCACCTGATTTTATAGTTAAATTTACACCGCGTAAAATCTGTTTTAAACCTTCAGATGTTTTTACACCAACCTGTAAATCTTTAATTTCTAATGTTGACATTATTTTTTCCTTCACTTTTGATCAACATCAACTAGAATGTCATTTCCTTCTAGTCTTATAGGATAAACTCTTACTGGTTCTACGGCTGGCATAGTACCTTCACCCGTAGTTAAATTAAATTCAGCACCATGCGCCCAACACTGCACACAGTTGCTAGTAATCTCACCTTCGCTCAACGGCACATCAGCATGAGTACATAAATCGTCAATTGCATAAAACTTACCTTCTTCATCACATATTACAGCTATCTGTAACATTTTTCCTTTAGCATCACAAGTTTCAACTGAAATTGCCATGCCTTTTTCAAACGATTTAACCTCAGCTAATTTTACAAACGCCATTTATTCACCACTTCTTTCAAGTTCTATTTCAATGGCATTATTTAAACGATCACATATTTGTTCAACACCTATTTCATTTATAAGTTCAGCAAAAAATCCACGCACAACTAATCGTCTAGCTGTAGGCTCATCTATGCCTCTTGAACACAAATAAAATAATTGCTCGTCTTCAAAGCGTCCTGTCGCTGAAGCATGACCTGCTCCTTCAATCTCTCCATTTTCAATCTCAAGATTAGGAACTGAATCTGCTTTAGCTCCTTGTGATAAAACTAGATTTCTATTCAATTCATATGTGTCAGTCCCATCAGCTTCAGCACCAATTAGAACATCACCAATCCACACGCTATGCGCACCATCTCCTTGCAATGCACCTTTATATGTAACTCTCGAATAACATTTAGGAACACTGTGATCAATGAAAAGCCTATGCTCTTGGTGCTGATGAGAATCCGTGAAATAAACGCCTAGCATTTGCACATTTCCACCAGTAGAAGTAAAGCTTGCTTCAGGAGTTATTCTAACTAATTTGCCACCTAAAGTGATTACAATATGTTTCAAAGTTGAATCTTTTCCAAGTTTGCAACGGTGATCTGACAAATGAATGCTATCATCGTCCCATTCTTGAGTTGATACAAAAGTTAAATCTGCACCATCTTCAACATTTATCTCAATTCCTTGTGACAAATATGCTTTCCCTGTATGCTCAATAATAATAGTAGATTTGGAATTTTCCTTAGCATTCACATATATGTGTTGAACACCTAACTTTGAATTTTCTCCTTTTAATTTAACTACTATCGGGTCAACAAGATGAGCATCTTTTTCAACTGTTATCACATTTGCATACGTGAAATTATTCCATTGCACTACTGATGAACGTTCACCTGGAGCTTTAACACTTCCAAGTCTTTTATCTGTTCTATCAACTTTTTCAATCAAAATATTCTTATCATGATTATCACACACAAATTTTATATCAGTATCATCGATTTTATCAGCAAAGAAATCTTTAATAATTTTTATTGGTGTAAATCTCCAATTTTCTTCTAACCCTTTAGGAATCGGAATATCATCCATATTGAAAGATAATAAACGATCTGCTCGAGAAGACTGCGGTTTAACTTTCGCACCATGAGAATGCTCACCGTCTAAAACAGCTTTTGAATGGTCTGTGGGCAAATTCATTATCCAACAGCTCCTTCCATTTGTAGCTCTATAAGTTTATTCAATTCCAAAGCATATTCCATAGGTAATTCTTTAGCTATAGGTTCAATAAAGCCACGTACAATCATTGCCATTGCTTCTGTCTCTTCTACACCTCTAGACATTAGATAAAAAAGTTGTTCTTCCGAGACTTTAGTAACTGTTGCTTCATGTCCCATTTGTACATCATCTGTACGCACATCAACATATGGGTAAGTATCTGTTCTAGATATTCTATCCACTAACAACGCATCGCATAATACATTAGACTTGGAATGCTTAGCTTTTTCTAGCACTTGAACTAATCCGCGATATGATGATCTGCCACCGCTTCTAGCGACCGATTTAGAAACTATTGAAGATGAAGTGTGAGGAGCCATATGCACCATTTTAGATCCAGTATCCTGATGCTGACCTTCACCAGCAAAAGCAATTGATAAAGTCTCTCCTCTAGCATGCTCGCCCATTAAATATACTGCAGGATATTTCATAGAAACTTTAGAACCAATATTTCCATCAATCCATTCCATCGTTCCGCCAGCATCAACTATGGATCTTTTCGTAACTAAGTTATAAACATTATTTGACCAGTTTTGCACTGTTGAATATCTTACACGAGCATTTTTCTTTACAACAATTTCAACAACTGCGCAATGCAAAGAATCTGATGAATATATAGGCGCAGTACATCCTTCAAGATAATGCACGTATGCTCCTTCATCAGCAATTATAAGAGTGCGCTCAAACTGTCCCATATTTTCAGTATTAATTCTGAAATATGCTTGTAAAGGAATATCTACATGCACACCTTTAGGAACATATACAAAAGATCCTCCTGACCATACAGCAGTATTTAATGAAGAAAATTTATTGTCACCCAAAGGCACGATTTTACCAAAATACTCTTTAAAATATTCAGGATATTTTTTTAAAGCAGTATCTGTATCTAAAAAAATTACACCTTTTTTTTCTAAATCTTCACGTATTTTATGATATACAACTTCTGATTCATATTGAGCGGCAACACCTGAAACTAAACGTTTTTTTTCAGCTTCTGGAATTCCTAGACGGTCATATGTGCTCTTAATTTCTTCAGGCAAATCTTCCCATGATTCAACTTGTTTGTCAGTTGGTTTAACATAATATTTAATCTCATCAAAATCTATATCACGTAAATCTGCACCCCAATTAGGCATAGGTTTTTTGTCAAACATTTTCAGTGCTTTTAAACGCATATTTAGCATCCATTCAGGTTCTTCTTTTATGCGTGATATTTCTCTGACAATGTGTTCGTTTAAACCTCTTTTAGCTTTTTTCCCTGCTATATCATTATCATGCCATCCATATTCATATGCACCAAATGAAGCAATTATTTCTTCATCTGACATTTTTTCATCTGAAGACTGTGCCATATTTATCCTCTCCGCATTTTAAACAAATTATGCAAAACTTATATTCTATTTGCTTTCTCTAACAGTAGGCATTCCTATACAAACATTAGTAGTGCATGAATGTTCACCATCTGCTATAGTTGTCTGTCTCTCAACTTTTATATTTAGCAATTTAGAAAAAGCTTTTATTTCTGCTTCACAAAGTTGAGGAAAATTAGTTGCAACATGCCTAACTGGACAATTACCTTGACAAATCTGAATAGTATATGTTTCTTCATCACTTTTACGAACTGTAGCCGCATATCCATCCTCTGCAAGAGCATCAGCCAACGCATAAGTCCTACGTACAGGATCGTCACCAGCCGCATTCACAATAGGTGCATATTTTTTTTCTATTTCTCTTGAACGAGAAGCAGCGAATGACGATATAGCTTCAGGACCTGCTATCGTTGACAAATATCCAAGTGCTCTATTAGCAAGATTAGAATATTGTTCGGGTATTTGTTTTTCAGCATTTCCAGTTGCAACATAATATCTTGATGGTCTACCTCTACTTTTTTTACCTTTTTGTAGTGTCTCGTATTTTTTTATTATCTCATTTTCCTCAAGCATAGATATGTGTCGTCTTACAGCTGCAGACGTTAATTTTAAAATCTTTGCTAAATCAATTGAAGTAATAGGACCCTTTTCAATAATCAATTCTAGTATTTGGTTTCGCGTTTTATGTTCATTATCACTAATATACATAAAGTCCCACCGCCACTACTTTAATTAAGAAAACATTTTATTACTTAAATATTTTATATTATCTTCACCTAAAAATGTACTTTTTGCCTTTAAAATAACAAAAATTATTTGGAATTATTCTAAATAATTGCGGTTTATTTTTATTACATCTATTAAAATCTAATTATAAATATGAAATAACAAAATAAATTAATAATTGCTAAAAAAATTGGTGCAACCAACTAAAGTCACACCAATTCAAAAATTTAACGCATAAATCATTTAATTAGATGAAGCATACATTTTTTGTTGCCTGTCTAAAGCAGCTTTAATGAGCCCAGCAAATAAAGGATGAGGATTTGTAGGTCTCGATCTAAATTCAGGATGAGCTTGCGTAGCAACAAAATAAGGATGCACTGCAGGATCAAATTCAACAAATTCTACAAGTTTTCCATCAGGCGATGTGCCACAAATGTGCAAACCTGCTTTTTGCAAATCATCACGATACTTATTATTGACTTCGTAACGATGACGATGTCGTTCAACAACAGTTGTAGTACCATAAATCTTAGACATCAAACTATCATCTTTAAGCACTGCATTATAATTACCTAAACGCATAGTGCCACCTAAATCACCTGCACCATCAACAAAAGCAAGCTGTTCTTCCATTGTCGCAATCAAAGGTTGTGAAGTATCAGGATCAAATTCTGTTGAAGATGCATGTTTTAAACCTAAAATATTTCTAGCGACTTCAAGAACCATACATTGCAATCCTAAGCATATTCCCAAAGTTGGCACCTTATTTTTTCTAGCCCAATGCAATGCACCTATTTTGCCTTCAATACCTCTGTTACCAAAACCGCCAGGCACCAAAACAGCATCTACGCCATTCAAAGCCCTGCCTGCATCTTCCAAAGTTTCACATTCATCAGCAGTAACCCAACGAATCTTTACTTCAGTCCAATTAGCAAAACCTCCAGCTTTCAAAGCTTCAGACACTGATAAATAAGCATCATGTAAATCTATATACTTACCCACTAATGCCACTTCAACTTCGCGTTTAGGTGAATGAACTCGTTCCAATAGATTATTCCAGTTCGTCCAATCTATATCTTTAGCACCTTCGATAGATAATCTTTTAACGACATAATCATCTAATCCTTCTTTATGTAAAACAACTGGAATATCATAAATAGATGATGCATCTTTACACGTAATCACTGCATTACGATCAACGTCACACATTAAAGCTATCTTATTTTTAATACTATTAGGCAGTTGCCTATCAGCACGACAAATCAACACATCAGGTTGAATACCTATAGAACGCAACGAAGCAGCTGAATGTTGAGCAGGTTTAGTCTTAAGCTCACCAGCTGTAGGCAAATAAGGAACCAAAGCTACATGAATAAAAACACAGTTATCGCGACCTAGTTCCTGTCTGACTTGACGAGCCGCTTCTAAAAATGGTAAAGATTCTATATCGCCTACTGTTCCTCCGATTTCAGTAATAATAACATCAGGAATATCAGCATCATTTTCAGGATAAGCCTGAGAGCGCATACGTTCTTTAATTTCGTCAGTTATGTGAGGAATGACTTGTACAGTATCACCTAAATATTCACCACGACGTTCTTTAGCTAAAACATTTTTATAAACTTGACCTGTAGTTGAATTAGCATTACCAGATAATTCAACATTCAAAAAACGCTCATAATGTCCTATGTCCAAATCTGTCTCAGCACCATCATAAGTAACAAATACTTCACCATGCTGAAAAGGATTCATAGTTCCAGGATCAACATTAATATATGGATCAAGCTTTTGCATTGCGACACACAAACCACGACTGCGTAAAAGCGAACCTAAACTTGAAGCAGTAAGCCCCTTTCCCAACGAGGAGACAACACCACCAGTAACAAAAATATGGTTGGGAATTTTCCTACCATTCTGACTATTTTTTAAATTGCTCATCATAGAACTCCAGTGTAGCATATTTTTGCTCATTAATAAATAAAAACTAGACGAGCTCCAAATAATTTTTTTGCCAAAAAACAGCTATTTCACTATTCGTCAGCAACATTTTAGCAATCTGTTTAGCATCCTTACTAAATTTATTCCAAAGCGTTTCATCATTCAGCAACAATTGCACATGCGACGCCATATTTTGCCAATCATCCACTTCAGAAAGCATACCTGCTTTTAAATCATTTTCATCATCATACACAAGGTCACCTATTCCACCAACAAATGTTGAAACTATAGGTAAACCATTAGCCATAGCCTCTTGTAAAACTAAAGGGCATCCTTCCCACTTAGAAGTTAATAGCATAATATTTGCAGCATTTAACCAAGTTGGAATATCATTGGATTTGCCAGCAAAATACACTTTTTTATTCACATCTTCTGCTTTCAAACGTTCCAATAAACTTTTCACACCAGAACCAACTACAACAAAATTTGCATCAATACCACTATTTGCAATACGCACAACATTTTCAATAGATTTTTGCGCAGCTATCCTGCATACACTTAAAACTAAAGGCTTATTAATGTCAAAAAATTTTCGCTTATCTTCAGGTAAATCATTTATTAATTTCAAAAAATTACTATGCCTATTTTGAAAAGACAATCTTTTTTCTTTCAATAGGTATTCTACTTTTGGAGCAAATATTGGCGCAATAAACGTATGTTTAGCACCATCTGCTCTTGCTTCTTCTAATAAATCAGAAGACACTGCAGAAACAACTTCAGCATTTCTTGCAACATATTTTCTTAAAAAAACAGATAAAAACTGCTTATACCCCGAAAGAATAATTTTATTATGCAAAGTTACAATTATTTTTCTACGATCCCTTTTCTTGCAGAATAATAAAGAAAAAAAAGCCATTTGATTACCATGCACATGAACAATATCACTATCAGAAATACACTTTCTCAATATTTTTGCAGTATTTATAAATTTTTTCATTCCTTTTATTGAGCAAGCAATATTTGGTGAAATATCTATACAATTTTGAAAACCAAAATTATTTATAACATTTTCAGGAGCTAAGACTAAAACATTTTCACCAATATGTCTTAAATCTTTCGCTAAAGTTTTAACATGCGCACCTATACCACCATCAGTATATCCAACTATTTGCAAAACTTTCATTACAGCTCCTGTTCATCGTATAATTTTGAAACCCACGAGGAAGGTTTGAAAAAATCTACGCCCAAAATTTTAATACAAAAACCTGAACATAGTAATATAATACTTCCACTTATAAAAGCATTACTACAAGAAATAAGAATACTTTTTCCTAACAAAAAATTATTAGAAAAATAAACACTAATAACAAAACCTAAAAACATTACAGGGAATATTTTCAAAATAACTTTATATAATTCACTCCATATGCTTAATACTAATTTTTTATTCAAAGCATGCAATAAAATAATACCTGCAACACTCATACCTATAGTTTGAGCTACACCTATAATTAGTAACGTAATAAAGTTATCACCACCATTTGGAACAAATAGATAAATAAAAACTATTTGAAATATACTAACCGCAAGCCATCCCACTACAGTTCCAAAAGCAGCCGAAAATCCCTCATTTATAGCATACAAACATCGCGAAACATGAAAAATCAATCCAAAACCAATAATACCTGGCGCCATTGCTATTAAACAAATTCCCATACCATCAACACTTGATAAATTCTGGAATATTCCTTCAACACCTTTTGAAACTGCTATTAAACCTGTAATGCCTACTAAAGATAAAAATACAATAACTTTAATCGAACCAATACATACTTTAGAAAACTCTAATTCCTTATTTAAACCCGCGAATTCACTAATATACGGAAAAACTACTGTAGCAATAGGTACAATCAAAATAGCATAAGGAAGCACATATACAGCTTGTGAATATTGAAAAATATTAATCGTTCCAAGTTGACCGCCACCTTTAGCTATAAATAAAGTAACAAAAACAGCTAATTGTTGAGCAAACAACGCTCCAAGTCCAGCACCACCTAAAGAAAAAGCTTGCTTTATAAGATGTTTTTCCATTTGCAAAGTAAATTTAAAACGCACACCTAAACGATAAATAGGTATAATCATAGGAACACTTAACATGAAAACACCAAAAGTTGTTCCCCAAGCCAATAAATTTACTGAAAATATATCTATATGCGACAAAGATTCATTAGCGAAAAAACCATATAAACAATATGTTGCAATAACAACAATTGAAGAAAATAAAGGAGCTAGTACAGGCCATAGAAATTTTTTATGAGCCTGTAAAATTCCAGTAAAAATAACTCCTAAACCATAAAAAGGAATTTGAACAGCGAAGATTTTTAAAAATAATATAGTTAAAACAGATTGTGTATTATAATTCGCTCCCGCGCTAACGGGCAAAATACTATTTATCCAATTTGCACTTAAAAATAAAATTACTGACAACGGTATTAATATGATCAACATCCATGATATTAGAGCTGAAGATATTTCATTAATTTGCTTATAGTATTTTTTAGCAACAGGTACAGCAAGTAAAGGAATTGTTATTCCTGATAAAGCGCCACCTGCTAGAACTTCAAATAAAACATTCGGTATCTGATTAGCACTTGCATAAGCGTCAGCAACACTACCAGTTCCAACAAAATATGCTTGAGCAACCCATCGTGCGAAACCAATTATCCTGGATAATATTGTGAATATTGTAATTACACCTATAGAAGCCAATATTCCTTTTACAAGATTATTTTTTGATATATTCTTTCCATTATTAGAATAAATACTTTTTTCATGATAATCAATTTCATCAAAATCATTCATCTTGTTCATCTTCACTATTTGAGATTTTATTCACATTTTCAGTTGTTCTTCCAATATTATCAACATATTTCAAAAAAGTATTTGATTCTATTACTTTAGAAAAGCTTACTTTTTCACTAAGAAGCGTCAAAAATACTATTACACTTGCTATAAGCGTTCGTATTCCACGATTTCTAATAGTAGCAAAGCAAACACCTGAACTGGCCCCAATACAATTAGCTCCAGTGTCACCTAACATTGTCACTTCTGCTAAATCAGACGGCATTGCTTTCAATAAAATAAAAATATTCTTTAAAGCAGTTTTATTTATTTTTTTATTCGGTAGCATACAAATATTTTCAAACAAAGCTACTTTCATAGTACGTCCTGGCCGTAAATCAAAAAGATTATGCAAATTAGAAGATGAAGCTATTATTGTTGCATTCAACAAAAAATCATATAACCACATAGACTTTTTCGCACCAGAAATTTTAGAAGGTTTCGTAATTGCATAAGAAGCACAAAATGAAGAAAAACCAATACCCAATATTTTCAAAACACCAGTAGTAACTCTACCTTGTTTCAAAGCGCAAAGATGCCCTTTCAAACCTTTAGTTTTTATTCCACATTCGCTTTTACCATTATCAAGATCATCTAATAAACCAAAAAGACTACTGCCTACAGTAGCAATTAACATAGCTTTACTATTTTTTTTATCACTCAAATCAAAAAATGGTAAACTGCTCAAAATCAACGTTGAAGCTAATGTTATACCACCATATAAATTAACTTTTTTGCAATTATAATTTTGTCTAATAAACTTATCAGATAAACATTTAGGAATAATTATCTTTTCACTTGTTTTATAAATTGAAGGGAAAATTATGGAAGAATACAATACTTGTTTCGCAAAAGAGGAACTATTATTGTCAAAACTACTATTCTTATGCACAAATTTTCTATGCATAACTCTCCTAGTATTCCTTCTAATTTTTTGTACCATTAGTTTCCAAACTTCTCTGTAATATAAGCTTCATTTTTATAAGTATATGAATTATATTTCATAAATTATAGTTTATGATAGATATTTATAAAATTTTAAACCTTATTAAAACCAGTAATATACATGCTAAATAGACTTTGTAAAAACACAAAAACAGCTCTTCATAAGCAAATAAAGTAATAAGAATGCCCTCTTGATTATTTTACAAGAGGGCAACATATCTTACTTTTTAGGTTTCGGAGGGAGAACAGCATCCGCAGCTTCCCCAACGCCATAATGTCCTTTTACACCCTTAATAGAATTAGACAAAGCAAGAGGCAAGGAAGATGAACCTATAATAGTTCCAACGCTATCAACTGTTGAAAGTTTTTCTTTAGATCTCAATGTTGTCAAAAAATCTGTATTATCAACAGCATCACTTATAATAGTTCCTCCTTTACCGGCTTGAACTAAAACTTTAGATAAATCATATTCAAAAGCCATAAGCGATTCATGATCTTGGTTTGAAATACTTATTTTCTTGTCCAAAACATTTTTTTGATAGTCAAAATTCTTAGCGCCTACTACAACAATACTATCAGCAGGACTTGAAATATCTTTTGTTACTTCAATCATAGGATGAGATGAATCTGTAAGAAGATTTGATAATAAACTATTATTTTCATTATCTGACGATAAAATTTGTGACAAAGCTTTACCGAAAATAGTGTCAACATTAACATCAGTACCAGGCTTATCTTTTATGTACTGTGTTATTTGGCTCGATAGGCTCGTACGAAATGGCCTCTGCTTAACTTTACTCCACTCATCAACAATTTTAACTTGTCCAGAAATACTTGCACCAGCTTTAGTTAAATTTGCTACAGCTAAATCTACATCTTCTTTTGAAGAATATGGTAGAGCAACAACTGCAACTTTAACATCAGATAAAGTTCCTGGCAAAATATCATCAGTTAACGATGTAATATAATTATTACGATTTTTTATATCAATATGTGCACTATCCAACTGTTTTCTCATAGTATCACGATCTTGACGTAAAGAATCAACTTGCCCAGTCAAAGTATTACCTATTGGAGTTTGCAAAGGGCCAGCCCCCAAGACAATACCTACTGCAAGAGCTAAAAACACTGAAACTAAGGAAACAATGTGGTAACGAAAATCAATCATATTCTACCTTCTATTATATTATTCCGTAGGTATATTCGGAGACAGACCAATCAGTCCCCACAAAAAACTAAGTATATTATCAAACCAAGCACCGCTAATTTCAAGTATAGCTTGACCAAAAGGTGTGAAAACTATAGCTACAGCTATAGCAAAAATCCCTGCAGCAATCAAAAGCAGAAGTTGTTTTGATGAAATTCTTGAACGATACAAACGTGACACACCTTTAGCGTCCACTAATTTAGACCCTACACGCAATCTAGTTAAGAAAGTTGACGCCATACCCGCGCGCCCTTTATCAAGAAATTCTACTAGCGTAACATGCGTGCCTACTGCAACTATCAATTTTGCGCCATGCTCGTCACCTAAAAGCATTGCAACATCTTCTGAAGTTCCTGTCGCTGGAAATATAACATAATCTAAATCTAAAGCTTCCACTCTTTCCAGCCCCGGAGCTTTTCCATTTCTATATGCATGAACAACTATTTCAGCACCAGATTTTAATGCTTTATCTGATACGGAATCCATATCTCCAACAATCATATCTGGTTTCAGCCCAGCTTCTAATATTGCATCTGCGCCACCATCAACTCCGACAAGTATTGGTTTATATTCACGTATATATGGTCTAAGTGTGGCTAAATCTTCTTTATAGTTATATCCTCGAACCACTACTAACATATGTTTATCTTTTACATTAGTTTTTATTTGTGGAACTCCGACACCGTCGAGTAATAACTCTTTTTCTCTGCACATATATTCCATAGTATTGGCAGCAAATGCTTCTATCTGCGTTGACAGTCCAGCTCTTGCTTGTTCCATGGCTTCAGCAATAGTTTCTTTAGTTTGTACAGTTCCTGTTGCTATTAATTTGCCTTCAGAATATATAGTGTCGCCCTGTATTGTAGCATACTGGCCTTCACGTAATTGCATTATATCCGGGCCTAAATCATCTATTAAAGGAATGTTTGCTTCTATTAAAAGCTGTGGTCCTAAATTTGGATATCTGCCCGATATTGATTTAGATGCATTTAACACTGCTGCTGGTTTACATCTTATTAATGCTTCAGCTGATACTCTATCTAAATCTATATGATCAATAACAGCTATGTCTGCAGGTTCGAGTCTCTTTGTTAAGTTTTTTGTTCTCTCATCAACTCTTACGTAATTGCCATCAATCTGTTTATTATTTTTCTTTCTTTTGCCAAACACTTTTACTTCCTATTATTTTGTGCTTAATGTTTGTAGAAGTTCTTGCGCATGTTCTTTGGCGGCGCGCAAATCTTTCTGTCCAGATAACATTCTAGCTATTTCTATTACACGTTCGCTATCTTTTACTTGTTTTACAGTGGTAATATCTTTATTTTTTCCCACAACATAGTGCACATCACCATAAGCTGCAACTTGTGGCAAATGAGTGACTACTATTACTTGGTGTGTTTTTGACAATTCTTTTAATCTATTACCAACCTGTAGAGCAGTTTCACCACCTATTCCTGAATCGACTTCATCAAATACGAATGTTTGTCTATCTTTTTGATTTTTTGAAGCTAAAACGACTTCTATCCCTAACATTATACGTGATAATTCGCCTCCTGAAACACCTTCAGATATAGATTGCGGTTTTATATTAGGATGTGACGTAAATGTCATTGTTATTTCGCTTAATCCATATGATGTAGGTTTCGGCAAATCAATAAATTTTACTTCAAAATTTGCATCTTTCATATTTAATGTTCTTATCTGTTTTGTAACATTTTCACTGAATTCTTTAGCAATTTTTTTTCTAGATAACTCTAATTTTTTACCTTTGTCTATTAAATCATCTTTCGCTTTTTTTATATTTTCAAGTAAAGTTTTTAATTTTAAATCTATATTTTCGTAGTCTGCATATTTTTCTCGCGCATTTTCTATCCACTCATATAGTTGAGCAGTATTTCTAGCCCTATTTTTCATTAACTTGCAAATTTTATCATATCTTTTATTATTTTCTTCCATTTCTTCATATGAAACACTAGTTTCGGAAATTATTCTATTTATAGAATAATTCACATCTTTTAATTCCATTTGAGTCGAACATATTTGTTTTAAAATTTGTTTTACATTTTCATCTTCTGCTGATAAATTTTCTATAAGCGATTTACACTCTTGTAATATCTCAATAATACCTTGATTTGTTTCATCATTAGATAACATTTGATTTACAGTTTGCAAATTTTTAATTATTTCAACTTGCCTAATATTTTTATCTATTTCTTCTTTAAGCGTCTTATCTTCATCTGGTTGTATTTGTAATTGATCAAATTTTTTTATTATAGAATTATATGCTTCACTTTCTAATGAAATAGTTTGAGCATTTTCTTGTATCTTTTTGTAATCATTTTGTAATTTCTTTATGCGGATATACGCATTTTCATATTCTTTAATTTTGTTTTGATGATTTACATCTCCATATTCATCTATGGCTTGTCTCTGTGCTTGTACTGTTTTTAGCCTCATTTGATCTTGTTGACCATGAATTGTAATTATTTTTGAACCTATATCTTTTAAAACACTAGAAGGGAAAGTTTTACCATTAATATAAGATCTTGAATTTTTATTAATCGATATCTTTCTCGCAAATATTATCTCTGATTCATCAAAATCGTATTCTTTATTTTTCATATAATCACACACAATAGGATTTTGTTTTAAATCAATTATAGCTTCAACATAACTATATTCAGACCCATTTCTCACAACTGCACTATGAGTTTTCTCTCCTAAAATCATTTTTAAACTAGTAAGTAGCATCGTTTTACCTGCACCTGTTTCACCAGTTATAACCGTCATGTTGGAACTAGGTATTATGCTAGCTTGTTTTATTACTCCCAAATCTTGTATATTAATTTCTTCAATCATCATTTTCTCTTTGATTGTAAATTAGGTTTATTATTAGAGCCAGTCTTTCTCCAACCTTCAACTTGTAAATTAAATTTAGCAACTAACCTAGCTGAAAATGGAGTGTCAGTCATTCTTGCAAGTTTTATCGGAATCTCGCCAGTATGCGCACATATTTGTGAATTTTCCGGAATAATTTTTGTGCGTATTCCATCGCAACAAATAGCTAAATCAGCCCATTGATTAGAATGCACAGACAATTGCATCACAGAATTTTTACCAACAATCATAGGTCTCGTAAACAATGCATGTGCAGCTATAGGAATCATTATCAATGCATCAACACCAGGCCACACTATTGGCCCTCCGCATGAAAAAGAATACGCTGTAGAACCTGTAGGCGTAGAAAATATGATACCATCACATCCAAAGCTAGATATAGGCTCATTATCTACCCCAACACTAACATACGCAGGATGTATACTATCAGTTCTGATCAATGCAGCTTCATTTATAGCCCAATCTGTTTCTACAGTTCCATCAGGCTTATATATATCAACTTCTAATGTTGAACGCTCCTCGATAATATAATCTTTATCAACAATTTTTTTTACCACTATATTTATGTCTTCAGGATTCATCTCAGCTAAAAATCCTATATGCCCCAAATTAATCCCAATAAGCGGTACATTATATTTCCTAGCATAATGCGCTGCCGATAATATTGAACCGTCGCCACCTAAAACCAATATTAATTCAATATCTATATTCGTATCTTGTTTCAAATCTTTTGTGTGCAATACTTCAATGCCATATTTATTTAACTCATGAGTAGCTTTTAACGCTAATTCTTTGGCGTTATCTCTATATTTATGGGTTATTATCAAAATGCGTCTCATATTTTCACCTTATATTTCAACGGCCCATTTTCTACAGCATTAATTACTTGCTCACGTAAATGTTCATTCACTAATGCGTGCTCCGTGTGAAAACTCATAGCCAAAAAATATTCTACATTCCCACTAGGTCCTGGCAAAGGACTAGGAGCTACACCATAAATTTTTAGACCATTTTTCATAGCAGTTTCAGCAACTTTTTCAATAGACATAATGTGCTCAATTGGATCTTTCACTACACCACTATGAGATAATTTTTCTTTACCAACTTCAAATTGAGGTTTAACCATTAATAAAAAATTACAAAATTCATCACTAATTTTAACCAATGGTTCAATAAGTAAAGTTAAAGAAATAAAAGATAAATCACCAACTATTATTTCTGGTTTATATTCCAATTCTTCAGCAGTAATATATCTCAAATTAGTTCTATCTTTAACTATCACTCTTTCATCAGACTGCAATTTCCAGGCAAGCTGACCATATCCCACATCTGCGGCTATCACCTTTTTTGCACCATTTCTGAGTAGCACATCAGTAAACCCACCAGTTGAAGCTCCAGCATCTAAACAAAGTTTCCCTTCAATTTTTGGTGCATTTTCGCCTAAATATTTCAATGCTCCAGCAAGTTTAAAAGCTCCACGCGAAACATAGTCATTTTCAACATTTTCTTTTACAACTAATGCCTGAGCAGGATTTATTTGTCTAGCAGGTTTTGTAATTTGTTGTCCATCTACAAAAATAAGTCCATCATTTATCAATTGGCAGGCATGCTGACGTGATCTAGCCATATTACGCCTAACTAGCTCAGTATCAACTCGTATAAGCCTAGCCATACTACATTTTCCTCACATATATATTCATTAATTTATATAATAGCAACACAACAAAACAGCAATTTTCTAAAAATCAATTTTGTGGAAAACTTTTTAAACTTTTCGTATCACGAGTTTTCCACAACATTTATAACAGGACTTTCAATACGCATATTTCTATTATCTTTAGCATCCCAAATCGCTGCAACATATGCTCTGTAAGTATTCAATGAAATAGTGGTTTCATCTTCTAAAACTCTACCATCAATTTCGACTCTACCATCACTATCAACTCTTACTTTTTGAGAATCATCACAGAAGAAATATCCATCTTTATCTACAGACACATAAGGATGCGATTGTAATAAGCCTGTAGCATCTAAAGCTAAATATGTAGGTCTATTTTCAACTGACGCAAAAGCAACATCTCTAGCATCATTTACACCTGTCAAAACGTGCATTGAAGGATAATTAGCAGCATTAGCTCCAGCAATATCAGTTCCCAATCTGTCACCAATAGCTATAGGGTTTTTAGCTTCAGGACAAGTCGACTTAGCTTTTGCAAAAATATTAGCAAATGGCTTACCACCTGACTTTGGTTTTTTACCAGTAGCATGCTGAACAGCAGCAACAAGTGAACCGTTACCTAATGCGTTACCTCTTTCTGTAGGCACAGTAGAATCAATATTAGAAGCATAATATTTTGCGCCTTTTTCGATCGCATAAGCTACTTCGTTTAGATTTTCCCAAGTTATATCCGTTTCAAAACCTTGCACTACAGCATCCGGATTATCATCAGCAGATTCAACTATCGTAAATCCTACATTTTCTACCGCTTTACGTAATCCAAATCCACCAACTACTAAAACTTTAGAGCTTTCATCCAATTCGTCTTTCATTATATTTGCAATATCTAAAGCCGAAGTTGTAATCTCATGCGCATATGCTTGAATGCCAAAACTGTTCAATTTTTCAGCAACTTGTTCAGGAGTTTTTGAAGCATTATTAGTTACAAAGCGTATATGCATTTGTGATTGTCTAACACCATTCATGCCCTTAGGAGCATTTTGCACAGGAGTATTTCCTCTATAACATACACCATCTAAATCTGACAAAAGTAAATCATATAATTTACAAAGAGGAATATCACTGCCAGCAGGCGCTATAATATGATCTTGCTCATTTCCTAATTCGTCCAAATCTAATATATCGACTTCTTCTTCAGGAAGCATATCAAATATTTCTTGAGCTTTTTGATTTTCCCCTAGTTGTTCAAGCATTGTAGCTTTAGCTTCTAAAAGACGATACTTATATTCTTCACAACTTGACTTTGAAGCAAGATTTGCAAGAGTGTTGTCAAATAGTTGTAATGCTAAATCTGCCTGTCCCATTTCATATCTAAGATTTGCTGAAACAATTATTACTTCTACTTGTTCTTGTAATGACAATTTTTTCATATCCAAAGAAGATATAAGTTCAACAGCCTGATTCATTTTTCCAGTCGCACGAAGACAGTCAGCTTCTATAGACGGCAAAATTCTATGTCCAGTGAGTCTATTATATGCTCTAAGTTCCCTAAGAGCTTGAACATAATTTCCGCATTGATATGAGCATAAAGCAACAGCTTCTCTAATAATTGGTATTCTAGAAGCACATTTTAAAGCATAACATGCGTGTTCATATGCAAGTTGTGGATCTTCATCTATAAGATTTCCAGACATAACTAAATGTTTAGCAATTTTTTCTTCAACTTCTTTTCGTAACCCTTTAAGTTGAGCTCTAACATTGGCATCTAAATCATATGCTTGTACATCTTCGTAAATTTCAGGTTCAACTACTTTCTTATTATCGTTGTTAAAACCTTTATCATACTTTCTATTATTAGAGTATTTACTAGTTTTAGAATTAAAACTTTTATCTTTTCTATTATATTTATTATTATCATTATGTGATTTATTTATACCAGAACGTTTTTTTCCGCTCTTAAAACCGCTCTTAGAAAATGTATCATCATTAGAAAAATCTTTTTTTTCTCTGTGATAATTTTGATTATTCTCATTTATTTTTCTAGCATCTTTACCGAAAACATTCTCAGAGTTTGCAAAACGATTTCTATCAAAAAAAGCATTATCTTTCTGTGAGGATCGTCCCCTACTAGCATACTCGTTATTTTCCATTTCTTCCTCACAATATTTTATTTAGTGATTTCCCTTATTCGATTATAAAACCTTATCTTATAATGGTAAACTATTTTGAGAGTTAGCCAGATGGTCGCGTGTGTATTTATACATACGAGGAACGTCCGGGCTCCACAAAAGCACAGTGGTGGGTAACGCCCACTCAGGGTGACCTGCAGGAAAGTGCCACAGAAAATAAACCGCCATTATGGTAAGGGTGAAAAGGCGAGGTAAGAGCTCACCGCATAGCTGGTGACAGCTATGGCAAGGTAAACCCCACTGGGAGCAAGACCAAGTAAGTATGCATTTAAAATTGCTTTTGATTAGCATATGGGTAGGTTGCTTGAAGCTCATAGCAATATGAGTTCTAGATAGATGGCCATCACCTTTTATAGGTACAGAACCCGGCGTATAGGCTAACTCAACTTATATGGATTTATAAGTAATTCCTCATATATTCTATTACTTACATATAGATAAATATTATTCGACATTTTTATTTGATTCTTCTTCAGATTTACAAATATTATTTTCACTATTCGTTGAATTTTCCTGGTCAATAATATTTTCTTTAGAAGATTTTTTTTCTTCTTTTTTTAATTTTTCATATTTTTCACGCGTTTTAGCAATATCTATAGCAGTCCTCAAAGAAACTACTCCAACTATTAAAGCTAAAATAAATGACATGCCGATCCAATATAAAATATTTTTAAAATCATGCATGTAAGTAGTAAATATACTAAAAACAAAAAAAGCGATTATAGTAGAAATTATTGGTCTTTTCCAACTAAAATATTCCATAAAAGTCTCCTAGCGCATTTATAACATCCATATCCCGCTATTTATTACACATTTCTTGCAGCCAAACACTTATATTAAACATAATAAAACTTTAAGTAGCAAATTTTCAGATAAATACGCTTACATGATAAAAACTACTAAACAAATCCATATTTCTTTACGCAAATATTCTGACTAAATTTAATATCACTCAAAATTTTACATTAAAAGTTATAAGACTATATTCAGAAAATTCAGGTGAATATTTCACTATAGTTATACTATTATCATTCAAACAATAATTTACAACATTCAATTTTAAAGCAAAATTTAATATCTCTTTTATTATATCTACACTAGAAATAATAACAGCATTCTGATGAGCATTTGTTTCACATATTTTATGTAATATTTCAAAATACACACACTCAATTTTCTTAGATAATTGCATATTTTCTTGTATGTCTTTTAAAACATATTTTTTTATATTTTTACCTTGAATTTCAACAGAAGCACCGTCAATCGTATCACATATATAAAATATATTTTCATCAAAAGAAAGATTATATTTTTTTAAAACATTTTCAACATTTTTTATATCTTGGATGATAGGAAAATCTATAGACGGCATAGTTATAAAAGATAAAGAAACGTCTTCTGCCATAACCTTATCATTTTCAGATACTATCTTTTTAGTATGTGAAAAATTATAAAAAACAGTTTCATTACTCTTACTATCCATAGCTTTATTAGCAAGCCGGTCAGCATCTTTATTTTTTGCTCTAGGAACCCAGTTATAAGTAATATTTTCTTGCGGAAGCATATTAAAAGCTTTTCCAGCTAAAACAGATAAAATTGGATCTTTTATCTTCCATCTTCCACTCATCTGCTCAACTACTAATTTAGAATCTGCATAAATAGTCAATTTGAAAGGAATATCATCATTTCCTTCGTTATCAGACAAAATCTCTTTCACTAATTCAAGACCAGCAATAAGACCATTATATTCAGCATAATTATTAGTATGATGTCCAAGATAACCATACGTTTGTGCTAATTTATCACCTTTTTCAGTAAAAAGAACAGCTCCATAACCACTATCACCAGGATTAGATCTCGATCCACCATCAAAATATAAAATCATTTCTTCCATAAAATTATTTATCCATTCTCACAAGAATATAATCATAATCTTGAGAACATATTATTTGATCAGACGGAGCTTTCTTTATTTTATCTAATTCTGCTATCGAAAATTCAATACTTACGCCTTTGACAATTGATCCTTCCATTGCAAGAACTGCTACACCACCTGTTTTTTTCTTTACATCCTCATATAATGACACCAGTTCATCGCATATATCAGAAACTAATTCTTGTCTTTGATCAATTAGCAACTGTTTCTTCTCTTCATGTTCACGTGTCATAACTTTTTTTTGATTTTCAAGTTCTATCGCTTTTTCATTCAATTTTTCATTAGTCTTTTTTATTTTTTCTAATTTTTGTTCAAATGAACTATTTTCTTCCATCAAATTTATAATCTGATCTTCTAAATTAGCTTTTCTTTTTTCCATTTGAGCTATTTCACTCATCATAGATTGCACTTCTTTATGAGAAATTCCGTGCTGTTTGCTTCTTTCTCGTTGAACACTTATTCTATTCTCAATAGATTGCATATTGTCATTTACAGTTTTAAGCTTTTGATCTATATCTGCAATTTTCATATTAGCTAGCATAGATAACTGTTTTATTTTATTTAACTTGTCATCCAAATCTTTAATTTCTTGCTCTATAGGCATAGAAAAAATTAAATGATTTATCTTAGCTATTTGAATATCTATTTCTTGAAGTTTTAACAATTTTTTTTGTTCACTAATTGGTGCTTTCATTTGTCCTCCAATTTTTTATACAACGTTTTTATTATCAACATGCATATTCCAAGGATCAGTAATTGTTGATGAATATTCTACACTAATTTCAAGTCCTTTTTCTTTAAAAACTTTCTTTAAAATTGAAGCACACATTTTAACCCATGGCCATTCGCTAGCCCAATGAGTAGGCATAACTAGATAAGGTTTGCCTCCCATAGTAAATTCACTTGCAACATGATGTTTTAAATCTGCGCACACATATACATCAGCACATTTTTTTCTAGCTTGTTCAAGCATTGACTGCCCAGCACCTGGTGAATACGCAACTGTTTTAATAATGTCATCCAATTTTCCAGAAACTTGCAAGCCAACATGATCTGCAGGAAGAACTCTAGCTAGTTTTTTAGCAAATTCTTTTAAAGTTATAGGTTCTATTTCGCCTATACGCCCCAAGCCGATAAAATTATTATCAGAATCTAAAACCTTATTTTCTTCTAAAACTTGCACATTCTTCATAGGAATCAAATTTGCTAATGCATGCGATACTCCATAATTAGCTTTATCAGCATTAGTGTGAGCATTGTAAAGCGCGCAATTATTCAATATCAATTCACGCACAATTCGCCCTTTAGGATCATTACTAGCAAATGCTTTAGTTCCAAATAAAAATAATGGATGATGAACAAATAACAAATCAGCTTTTTTATGTATAGCTTCTTGTACAACATCCATTACAGGGTCAATAGCAATAAGAATTTTATTAACTTTTTGATTTTCATCTCCACTAATAAGACCCACACTATCCCATTGTTCAGCAATACATGGAGGGTATATTTGTTCAATTATTTCAATAACTTGCTTAAGCGTTGCTTTCATATTCACCTCAAGATTTATATGCTTACATTACAGCTGGTTTTAATTTTCCAAAAATCGCTGTTCTTCCCTCACCTTCATATTCTGTACATGTACTAAACATTACTATTTTATCATCAGGTGATACATTAACATTTGTGCTTATGAAGCTATTATTTTTAATCCATTTTAAAAATTCACTTTTTTCCATATCATCAGCAAAATCAAACTTATATTTATCACTATTCGCATTTAAATAAACACCACCAAATATTTCAACATTATATTTTATTTTAGGTGTGTATATCGTCATATTTTTATGTGTTTTATAAAAATTTTTATCTTTGTACTCTGCGAGTTGAGAAAACATGGTCCCATCTTGTACTTTATGACCGTATACTACTGTGTTAAAACTTTCAAATGGATTAGTATTCCTGTAGTCAATAAATATTGAACCTTTAATATTCCATTCTTTATTGAAAAGACGTCTCAAATAAAAAGCATTATCTTTTGCTTGTAGAATCGGATAATTAATATTACTATTCTTCAAATATACCCAACCTTTGACATCAGGATTTTCTTTGAGCAAAGTGTCAAAATTAATATTTTCAGGTTCTTTTTCCTCTTTTACTCCTGCAAGTGTTTGAACTTGTGTATAAGCTTGACTACCAGCATAGTATGTATAGAATATCTTCCCTATATTAAAACCGCTGTAACAAATAATTCCAATCAGTATTACCATCAATATGTTGTATAGAGGACTATTTTTTTTCTTTACAGCTCGTTTTAAATGTTTTTTCTGTTTAGTTATATTATCAGTCATTTTATATACAATCTTGTTTTTGTTTACTCAATCTCCTTTAGGTTATTATAGTACAACATTGAAATATATTTTTTTATTTCACTATCATATTGAAAATTATGACAGCAAATCATTCGCCTACTAACTAACAATACGCATAAATATTTTACGCACGAAAATTCTATCCGCACTGGTAATACACTCTATTTATTCCTATAAGGTATCCTAAATAAACATAAAATTCTATTTCTACACATAATGTAGATATCAATTTCATAACCAAAATAGCAATTTTAAACATGAGAAATATCTCATTTAAAATGAATATAAAAAAACTCTCTGTAAACAGAGAGTTCAAAATTTTCTTGGTGGGCCCTGCGGGATTCGAACCCACGACCCCTGCGGTGTAAACGCAGTGCTCTAACCAGCTGAGCTAAAGGCCCATTTTTCTCGCTATTGCAAAAAAGCAAAAGCAACGAGAAAAATAATAACAAGAAATAAATCACTTGTCAATATAAGAAATAAAATTATACACGTGAACGTGAAACAAGCCTCATTCCCGCCCACTTCTCACTCATTGCCTTAGCAGACGTTGCACGTAAACCAGCAGTTTCAGCAGCTTCTTCTATTTCATCCGGACGCACATGTCCAGGCAATGAAGTTTTTGGTGTCAACACCCAAATCAAGCCACTATCATCTAAATTGCCTACTACATCCATAAGTAAATCGGTAAGATCTTCTTCTTCGCTGTCTTCTTCACGCCACCATATTATGGCACCGTCAACGACATCTTCATATAAATCGTCAACTAATTGCTGACCAGTTACCTGTTCAATGTTTGAACGCAAGGTTTCATCGACATCATCATCACAATAAAACTCTTGAATTATTTGTCCTTTGGTAAATCCAAATTCAGCACCAGTAACTGACACAATAAACCTTTCTCGTAAAATATCCGACAAGAATACTAAATCAATAAGTAAAAAAATTTTCAAATAAAATACACGATTTTTAAGAAAATAACCAACAAAATATAATTGGGAAAACAGATTAGTTATATTTAAAAGTATATTTTACAATATGTAAATAGTATAATTTACCAATGCGTAATTATAGTGATTCTATTTTAGGGAGGATTAGCATTTTGTCTAAAGAAACTACATCATTGATAAACAAGCTATTAAACCAAACTACAGACACTGATAGCGAAGAAACGAATGAGTGGATAGAATCATTTGAATCCTTACTCAAAGAAAAAGGCGAACAAAGAGCTGAATACATTCTTTTAAACCTATTAAAACAAGCTCATAGCAAAAATGTTGATATTCCAATTTCACTAGATACGCCATATATAAATACTATAAGTTCCGAAAATGAACCACCTTTTCCAGGCGACGAAAAATTAGAAAAAAGAATACGCGCATGGAATAGGTGGAATGCCGCAGTAATGGTTACACGCGCACAAAGACCAGGAATCGGCGTTGGAGGACACATTTCTTCTTACGCTTCTACAGCAACATTATATGAAGTAGGTTTCAATCACTTCTTCAAAGGCAAATCGCATCCAGATGGTGGAGATCACGTATTTTTTCAAGGACACACCAGTCCGGGAATATATGCCAGAGCGTTCCTAGAAGGTCGTTTATCACAAGAACAACTTGATGGATTTAGACAAGAAAAATCGGCTTTCCCAAATGGTATTCCATCATACCCTCACCCACGATCTATGCCTGATTTCTGGGAATTTCCCACTGTATCAATGGGACTAGGTCCTGCACAAGCTATACATCAAGCTTGGATTAATAAATATTTATTTCACAGACAAATAAAAGATACTTCTAAACAAAAAATTTGGGCTTTTCTCGGTGATGGTGAAATGGATGAACCTGAATCAAGAGGAATGTTACAACTAGCTTCTAAACAAGAATTAGATAATTTGATTTTCGTAGTAAACTGCAATCTGCAACGCCTAGACGGGCCTGTTAGAGGAAACGGCAAAATTATTCAAGAACTAGAAGCTTTTTTCAAAGGCGCTGGATGGAATGTTATAAAACTAATCTGGGGAAGCGGATGGGACACACTACTAAATGCAGATAAAGAAGGCGCTTTAGTAGATATTATGAATGAATGCGTAGACGGAGACTATCAAACTTTCAGAGCAAACGACGGTTCGTATATACGCAAACACTTCTTTGGCAGAGATCCGCGCACAGCAAAATTAGTTGAAGATTGGACTGATGAACAAATATGGGCTCTGCAAAGAGGAGGTCATGATTATCACAAGGTTTATACTGCATATAAAGCCGCAAGTGAGCATACAGGACAACCTACAGTTATATTAGCTCACACTATCAAAGGCTGGAAGCTCGGCTCACATTTTGCTGGTAGAAACAGTACACACCAAATGAAAAAACTATCTTTAGAAGATCTTAAAGATTTACGCGACAGGCTACGAATACCAATAACTGATGAACAACTAGAAAAAGATCCATATGCACCGCCATATTACATGCCTGATAAAGATAATGAAGCATACATTTATATGATGAACAAAAGGAAACAATTAGGTGGATTTTTACCGTCAGTTCATACAAATGCGCCATCTTTGCCAATACCTGACGATAAATTATTTACTCTATTTTCTAAAGGATCAGGCTCAACCAAAGTTGCTTCAACTATGGCTTTTGTTAGGATACTAAAAGATCTCATAAAAGATCCACAAATCGGTAAATATTTTGCACCAATCATTCCAGATGAAGCTAGAACATTTGGTATGGAATCGTTATTTCCTACAGCTAAGATTTTCAATATTTTAGGACAAAACTACACTCCAGTCGACAGCAAAATGATGCTTAGCTACAGAGAATCAAAACAAGGACAAATTTTACATACTGGCATAAATGAAGCTGGATCAGCAACAACTTTGCAAGCCCTAGGCACTAGCCATTTAACTAATAATGTACATATGATACCAGTGTATTTATTATATTCAATGTTTGGTTTTCAACGCACAGGTGATCAATTTTGGGCAGCTGGAGATCAACGTTCAAAAGGATTCATAATTGGAGCAACAGCTGGTAAAACTACATTACAAGGTGAAGGTACACAGCATATGGATGGGCACTCCCCAATTCTTGCTGGTACTAATCGCGCAGTAGTGCAATACGATCCCGCATATGCTTATGAAATAGCTCACATTGTTAAAGATGGGCTGAAACGCATGTACGGTAATGAAATAGAACGCGCTGGCAAAGACCCTAATGTAATGTACTATTTAACTGTTTACAATGAACCAATCATTCAACCTAGTGAACCTAAGAATTTAGATATTCAAGGACTTTTGAAAGGAATTTACAATAGATTCACTTCAGACTCAAACTCACAATTGCAAGTACAGTTACTAGCTTCAGGCATAGCTGTTCCATGGGCTGAAAAAGCAAAAAAACTACTTGAACAGGATTGGAATGTTTCAGCAGGCGTATGGTCTGTAACATCTTGGCAAGAACTTCGCAGACAAGCTTTAGATATAGAAAACCAAAATTGGTTAAATCCTCTAGCGCCTAAAAAAATTCCTTATATTACAGAAATTTTAAGTAAACACAGCGGTCCATATATTGCAACATCAGATTACGACCATTTAGTTTTAGATCAGATTTCAAAATGGATACCAGGTTCTTATCACACTTTAGGAGCAGATGGTTTTGGTTTTTCTGACACTCGTATAGCAGCTAGACGTTTTTATCATATTGACGCGGAATCTATGGTAGTCAGAGCTTTATATGCTCTAGCTACAGAAAATAAAATTAAATTTTCTATAGTAAATGATGCAATAAAAAAATATGATTTATACAACGTAAATGCATTGTCAAAATAAAATGAAAATTTTAAAATATTTCTTCCTACATAATCTAATAGTAGGAAGAAATAATATTTCATTTTTTCTTCAATTACATAATAGTTTCTTAATATTTCTTTTAATAATTTGTAATAAGAACACAAATATTTAATATGAAAATTTTCATTTTATTTATCTTATCTGTAATGCTTTGTTTTTTTGAATAGTTTTAAAATATTTGCTAAAGTTTTTATGAAATCTATTTTTGTGTGAAAATAATTATTTTGTTAGAATTTAATACTGTAAAGTTCCTTTTGCGAATAGTGTGATTCCGCCCTATTTAGCACTATTCGCAAAGGTAATGTGTAAAACAATGGCGTTTTACACATTGAAAATATAAAGCGAAATATTCTATAAAATATTTATAATACAAATAACACTTATAATATCGATGACACTATAAAATATGAAGAAACAAATTACATATAGATGAATTAAAAAAAATTAAAAAAGAGGAGGCAAACTTATATGCCTGCCTCCCCTTTTAATATCAAATCATGAAAATTTTACTATTAAACCTATCGCAATAATAGATAAAGTCCAAATAAGAGCCAGTCCGATAGTAAGACGATTCAAATTCCTTTCCGCAACACCACTAGATGCAACAGAACTAGAAATACCGCCACCGAACATATCGGATAGTCCTCCACCATTTCCTTTATGCATAAGAATGGTCAAGATCAAAAAAATACTCGAAATTACAAGTAAAACTTTACAAGTAATTAATAAAATACCCACATTTTTCCAATCATCAAATTTCTACATACCACATTATTCTAGCATAAATAAAATAATTTTCTTACAGTGATATAACACCTAAAAGAAATAAATATCCAAAATAACTGTCAGAACACTACTTTTACAATAAAATATACAAAAAGCTAATTTTATATTAAATTACCATAAATCATATGACGCTATTTTTAGAAATTCTTCAGCCTTTAAACTTCCACCACCAACTAAAACTCCATCTATATCCGGTTGAGCCATAAGATTTTTAATAGTTGAAGATTTCACTGAACCCCCATACAAAACTCTAACGCTTTCAGCTATTTTAGAATTGAATCTAGATTTCAAATAATCACGTATTTCAAAACACACTTCCTGCGCAGTATCAGCTGTTGCTACTTCACCAGTACCTATAGCCCATATAGGCTCATATGCTATAACAATATTTTTCATTTTATATTCATCTGCATTTATTTCGTTAAAAGATAATTCTAACTGTTTCAAAACATAATCAATATGTTTTCCATCACGTCTAATTTCTAAACACTCGCCACAACAAATTATTGGCAACATAGAATTATCTAATACAATTTGAGCTTTCTCACCTACTTGTTGATCTGTCTCACCATGATATTTTCTACGCTCCGAATGCCCAACTATAACATATTTACATCCCAAAGTTTTAAGCATATTTGCAGAAATTTCACCAGTATAAGCTCCATTTTCAGCATGAATCGAAACATCTTGAGCTCCATAGTCAATAGAAAATTTACCATTATCTATAACAGTTCTAACAGACCTAATATCAGTAAATGGAGGAATAATTAACAACTGAGAATTAATAGTATCTAAATCTTTAATACCATAACCAATTTCTTCAACAAGCTGAATAGCCTCTAAATGATTCATATTCATTTTCCAGTTTCCAGCAATAAGTGGTACACGTCTCATTGTAAATATCCTCCTAAAACACTAATTCCATGCAAATGCTTGCCCTCCAGCAATTCTAAACTTGCTCCACCACCAGTAGAAATATGAGAAAAATCTTGCTTTTCAAATCCAAGAATTTTTATAGCAGCAGCACTATCGCCACCACCAACTACACTATAAGCATCGCTAGATGCAATAGCTTTAGCAACACTTACAGTACCTTTAGAAAACTGTTCAATTTCAAATACACCCATAGGTCCATTCCAAACACAAACTTTAGATTTTTTAATTTCCTCAGCAAATAATTTTTGAGACTTTACGCCTATATCGAGACCCATTTTATTTTCAGGAAAATTATTAATATCAACATTTTCAGATACAGCATCAGAATCTAATTTTTCAGCAACAACAAAATCTACAGGTAAAACAATATCTACACCATTATCTTTAGCTTTTTTAAGATATTGTTTCACAACTTCAACTTTTTCATTATCCACTAAACTATTTCCAACGTTATATCCTTGTGCGACTAAAAAAGTGAAAGCCATAGCTCCGCCGATTATTATTTTATCTGCCTTTTTTATCAAATTGTCTATAACTGCCAATTTATCACTAACTTTTGCCCCACCTAAAATAGCTACATATGGTTTACAACGAGTGTTCAAAACTTTATCCAAAGCAGTAATTTCTTTTTCAAGCAAAAAACCAGCAAAACTAGGTAATATTTTTGCACATTCATAAACAGAAGCCTGTTTTCTATGGACAACTCCAAATCCGTCAGAAACAAAATAGTCAGCACCACTACAAAGAAGCTCAGCAAATTCAATTCTTTCTTCTTCTTGTTTAGATGTTTCTCTCGGATCAAAACGAACATTTTCAAGCAAAAGTAATTGGCCACTCAATAAATTTTGCTTTTTTTCTTTAGCGTCCTCGCCAACAATATCATGCGCAAATAACACATCAAAATCTAAAAATTCACTCAATTTATCTGCAACAATTTCTAAAGAAAATTCTTTATTAACTTTTCCCTTAGGTCTACCTAAATGTGAAATTAAAATCACTTTTGCATTAGATTTAAGCAAATATTTTATAGTAGGTAAAGCGGCTTTTATTCGTGCTGTATCAGTAATTTTTCCATTAGAAATAGGGACGTTAAAATCCACTCTTACCAGCACTGTTTTTTCATCTATATTTTTTAAATCAGCAAGAGTTCTCATTTTTTCAAAACCTTAAATTATATTCAAATCGATCCATTAAAACTAAAAACGCACAAGCATAGTAAATCGCTCATTTAATAAATAATTAGCACTTACTTTAACATTTAAAGCAAGTGCTAACAATATTATAAATACTGACCTATATAAAGAGCTAAATCAATTAATCTCTTAGAATAGCCCCATTCATTATCGTACCATCCCACAACTTTGACTAGGTTTCCTACTACTTTCGTCAAACCAGCATCAAAAATACATGAAGCAGGATTAGTGACTATATCCGATGATACAATTGGATCTTCCGTATAAGTAAGAATTCCTTTCATTTCACCTTCAGAAGCTTTTTTCATAGCAGAATTAACTTGTTCAACACTAACTTCTTTAGAAGCTGTGAAAGTCAAATCAGTAGCAGAGCCTGTAGGAGTTGGAACGCGCAAAGCATAACCATCCAATTTCCCTTTCAACTGAGGCAAAACTAAAGATACAGCTCTTGCGGCTCCCGTAGATGTTGGAACAATATTCAAAGCAGCAGCTCTACTGCGTCTCAAATCTCTATGCGATCCATCCTGTAGTCTCTGATCTGCCGTATAAGCATGTACAGTAGTCATGAGTCCTCTTTCAATTCCAAAAGCCTCATCTAAAACTTTAGCCATAGGTGCTAGACAGTTAGTTGTACAAGATGCATTTGATATAATGTGATGTTTTTCAGGATCATAATCTTTATGATTTACTCCCATAACAAAAGTACCATCTTCATTTTTTGCAGGAGCTGAAATTATAACTTTTTTTGCACCAGCTTCAAGATGAACTTTAGCAAGGTTTGCATCAGTAAAACGTCCCGTTGCTTCTATTACTACATCCACATCATATTTTCCCCATGGAATATTTGCAGGTTCCCTTTCGCTAAAAGTAGCTATTTTATGAGTACCTACAGTAAGCATTGATTCATCATACGAAATTTCTTCCTTAAGTACACCTAGAATTGAATCGTATTTTAAAAGATGAGCTAAAGTTTTATTATCACTTAGATCATTAACTGCAACAACTTCAATATTCTCGCCACTTTCTAGTGCCGCACGAGTTATATTTCGTCCAATACGACCAAAACCATTGATACCTATACGAAGAGTCATTTTTCCCCCATTTAAACAGAGCTTACAGAAATCAAAAATCGCTTCCCCATTAAAGCAACATACTCACAATGATACATTAGTATTAATAAAAAATAAGTATTATAACTAGAAATACATGTTATTTACGTTTAAAATCCAAAGTTATTTTCAAAATTTTCAAAAATTTTTCAAACTTACTTATATTCATTACAGATTTGCAAAAATAACTTATGGAAACGTGTATCTTTTCCAGATTCAGGATGAAAAGAAGTTGCTAACATATTTTTTTCACGCACTGCAACTATGTTACCTAAATTTGTTTTAGAATAAGAACGCGCTAAAATTTCCACACTATCTTGCGCATCTTCAACCCAAGGCGCTCTAATAAATATTCCTCTAAAAGGAGCGTCGAAATTTTTAACTGACAAATCTTCCTCATAAGAATCTACTTGCCTTCCAAAAGCATTTCTTCTAACAGAAATATTCATTACGTTTAAACCACTTTGACCACAGTTTCCATCTAGAATATTTTTCGATAGCATAATCATTCCAGCACAAGTTCCATAAACTGGCATACCATCAGATATTTTTTTAGATAATATATCAAATACACCAAAATTTTTAGCCAATTTTTCTATAACGAAAGATTCCCCACCTGGAATAATTATTCCATCTATTTTTTGTAATTGTTCAGGTCTTTTAACATAAACACTTTCTACGTTCAAACAGTCTAACATTTTTTTATGTTCAACAAAATCTCCCTGAAAAGCAAGTATCCCTATCAACATTTTCCTATAGCCCCCTATAAATTTATATTATTATAATACATACATTTACTTTTAGTATTCATATGATCATTTTTACTAATTTATTTATATACAAAACATATGCACATTACATTGCATCTTTCATTTGGCGAAGTTCTTTTTTTAACTCATTTATTTCATCTCTAAGCCTTGCAGCAAGTTCAAATTGCAATTGACTAGCCGCGCTTTTCATCTCTTGTGTAAGAGTATCTATAAGATTTGCTAGTTCAATAATATTATTCGGAATTTTATTTTTTCCAGAAACATTAATATTTTGAAGCACTTTTTCAGTATCCGCTTCTTGTCTTGCGAGCATATCTGTCACATCAGCAATTTTTTTTCGCAAAGGTTGAGGGTCTATTCCATGAGCTTTATTGTACGCTATCTGTTTTTGCCTACGTCTTTGTGTCTCATCTATTGCTTGTCGCATTGAATCAGTGATTTTATCAGCATACATGTGGACTTGTCCTGATACATTTCTAGCAGCTCGTCCTATAGTTTGTATAAGTGAAGTTGTCGATCGTAAAAATCCTTCTTTATCAGCGTCTAATATTGACACTAGTGAAACTTCAGGAAGATCTAACCCTTCTCTAAGTAAATTTATACCAACTAGTACATTAAATTCACCAGTACGTAATTGTCGAAGTAATTCAACACGTCTTAAAGTATCTACATCAGAATGTAAATATTGCACTTTTACACCAATATTTTCAAGATAATCTGTAAGATCTTCTGCCATCTTTTTAGTTAAAGTAGTAACTAGGACTCTCTGGTTATTAGCTTCGCGTTTTCTTATTTCTTCCAAAAGATCATCTACTTGATTTTTTGTAGGTTTTACTATTATTTGCGGATCTAATAATCCAGTTGGACGTATGATCTGTTCAACATAACCGTCGCTCACGCTTAATTCATATTTACCAGGTGTTGCTGACATATATAATGTTTGTCCTATTTTAGCTTGAAATTCTTCCCAACGTAGTGGTCTATTATCAAGAGCTGACGGTAAACGGAATCCATGTTCAATTAAAGTCGTTTTACGTGATCTATCGCCTTCGTACATTGCTCCTATTTGTGGCACACTAACATGTGATTCATCTATTATGAGTAAAAAATCATCGGGAAAATAGTCTATTAACGTATTAGGAGGCTCACCTTCTTTTCTGCCATCTATATGTCTAGAATAATTTTCTATTCCTGGACACATTCCCATTTCTTGTATAGCTTCAAGATCATATTCTGTGCGAGTTTTCAATCGTTGGTATTCTAGTATTTTATTGTTTTTTTTGAAATATTGCAGTCTTGTCGAAAGTTCTTTTTCAATGCTGACTATTGCTTCATTCATTTTCTGTTCACTAGCAACATAATGTGATGCTGGGAATATATTAACTATCTCTTTTTCTTCTATAGTTTTTCTATTTATAGGATGTAATAATGTTAATTTTTCTATTTCATCACCAAACATTTCTATTCTAATAGCATATTGTTCGTAAACTGGAATGATTTCAATAGTGTCACCTTTAACTGTGAATATTCCTCTTGAAAATTCTATATCATTTCTCACATACTGCATGTTTACAAATCTACGCAATAATTCATCTCTATCTATTTCTTGACCTACTTTTAAAATTAATCTGCCTTTTACATATTCTTCTGGAGACCCTAATCCATATATGCATGATACAGATGCTACAACTACAACATCACGTCTTGTCAGTAAAGCATTTGTGGCACTGTATCTTAATCTTTCGACTTCTTGATTTATTGATGAATCTTTTTCTATAAAAGTATCAGTTTGAGGAATATAAGCTTCAGGCTGATAATAGTCGTAGTAAGATACAAAATATTCCACAGCATTGTTAGGCATAAGTTGCCTTAATTCCGTTGCAAGTTGCGCAGCTAATGTTTTATTTGGCGCAAGTACCAAAGTTGGCCTTTGAACTTGTTCTATGAGCCATGCAGCTGTTGCCGATTTACCTGTTCCAGTAGCTCCAAGTAAAACAACGTCTTTTTCCCCACCTTGTATTCTTTGAGTCAATTCTTTTATAGCTTGAGGTTGATCTCCTGATGGTTGAAATGGCGCTACTACTTTAAATTTTTTGTCTCGTATATAAGTTTCTTCTTTATTTTCTTTCAATTCATTCCTAATTATTTACTATATCTTTACGAAAATTTTAAAAATAGTAATATTTTTATTATTACACTTATTACACTACTTTTCCTTTATTAGTTTTTCTTTTTCCAACAGTTTTTCTTTAAATAAAATCTTTAATTGTTTCACGTCTTTTTCTAGTTCAAAAATACTTGAATTATTTTTTATAATAATATTTGCAAATTTAATATTTTCACTATCAGTTTTTTGTCTGTTCTCACGTAATCGAATCTGATTATCAATCATATTTCTGTTGCTTTTTAATCTTTCATGTCTATAATCATCTTGACTGGAAATACATATTATTATATCTAATTTTTTATAAAAATTAGTCTCCAACATTTTAGTTGACTCATATATTCCAACATTATTTTTTTCTAATGTTTTTAAAAAATTATCTGCTATGCTATTTATTTTTTCATGTGTTACAGATTCTAAATATTTTAATTGTTCAGAATCTGAAAAAACTATTTCAGCTAATATTTTCCTATCTATTTCATCATTTTCATCTAAAATCTTATTTCCAAAATGTTTTATTAACTGTTCATATACAACATTATTTTTTTCATAAATTTGACGACTAATACTATCAGCATCAATAGTTTTTATATTTTTACTAAAAAAATCATTATCATTATGCAACTGTTTTTCCAACATAACTCTCAATGTTGTTTTTCCAGCTCCTATCTGTCCTATAAGACCAATAGACAGGCATTTATAAGTTTTTTTATATGATATTAAATTTTGAAACTCTATCATTTCCACACTCATAAAATTTATATATTCATGTTTAAATACTCTTAAGTATAGTATGTATAAAATATTAACAACAATTTTGCGTTATTTCATTTTTAATACAATTCATAAAATATCCACAAAATAGTAAAAAAGTATTAAAAAAATTGTACTTTATAAAAAATATTATGATATAGATAGATTGTTAAAAAATAAACATCAATGAAGATGGACGGAGAAATGTCAAATAAAGAGAGTATAGCAATTGAAAATATCGGTTTAGATGTTATCGCTGAATCAGAACGTAAAGGAAAACCAAGCGATTTATTTATGCCATGGTTTGCAGCTAATATTTCAGTACTAGGTATGTCATGGGGTTCATGGGTATTAGGATTCGGACTTTCATTTATTCAAGCTGTAATTGTAACTATTGTAGGTGTTACACTTTCTTTCCTATTTTGTGGAATTGTAGCTACTTTAGGTAAAAAAGGATCTGCACCGACTTTAGCATTATCACGTGCAGCTTTCGGATACAATGGAAATAGAATTTCTGCTTTTATTTCTTGGATTCTAACTGTAGGTTGGGAAACAGTTTTATGCGTTCTAGCTACTTTAGCAACTGCAACAGTTATGGAAGCATTAGGATGGAGCAATCACACTACAGCACAAATTTTAGGATTCATAATAGTTGTAGCATGTTCAGCTTTTGCAGGAATTTTTGGTTTTGATACGATTATGCGCGTACAAACATGGATTACATGGCTAACAGGTATCTTAACTATAATTTACTTAGCTTTAACTATTCCTTCAATAAACTGGTCTAATATTATGAAAATGCCTGCCGCTCCAATGTCTGCAATGCTTGGTGCTTTTGTAATGCTATTAGCAGGCTACGGTCTTGGATGGGTAAATGCTGCAGCTGATTATTCTCGTTATTTGCCACGAAAATCTTCTACAAAAGGCGTTGTTTTTTGGACAACTTTCAGTTCTTCTCTACCATGCGTAATACTAACTATATTCGGTATTCTACTTGTTGGATCTGATAAAAAACTTGGAGAATTAATTAATTCTGACCCTATCGGCGCTTTGACAACAATACTACCAACATGGTTCCTAGTTCCATTTGCAATCGTAGCAATACTAGGTCTCATAGGCGGTATAATTATGGATCTATACTCTTCAGGATTGTCACTTTTGGCAACGGGTCTTCGTGTGCCACGTACAGTTGCAACTAGTATTGACGCAACGATTATGACTCTAGGCACTATTCTAGTCGTATTTTTCGCTAATGATTTCTTAGCTCCTTTCAGCGGTTTCTTAACAACTCTAGGTTCAATTATTGCAGCTTGGGCAGGTATTATGATTGCTGAAGCTATAATGCGTAAAAAAGAATATGATGTGGATTCATTATTCACACCTAAAGGCATATATGGTTCAATAAATTGGGAAGCTATAACATTAATATTATTAGGCACTATCGTTGGTTGGGGTCTAGTTGTAAATTCCACTTCTTGGTTATCATGGCAAGGATATTTACTAGATTTTGGTCTAGGTGGCAGAGAAGGTACACTAGCTTTTTCAAATATAGGTATTATTCTTTCACTTTTAATTGGTCTTATAGGCCACTTAATATTCGGCAGATCCGCAATTGCAAAACAGGAAGAAAAAATAGCTTAGTTTTATTCGCAACTGGCTGTAATCTACAAGGTTACAGCCATTATTTGTAAAGAAATGTTATGAACGAAAATTTTCAAGTATACGCAAATACTGATCTAACTTATATGATGGATGGCGCACATCAAATAGCTCAACGTTCAAATGTTGATCATCATGATCTTTTAGTGGTTTTAGGATCCGGATTAGCAAATGTTACAAAAACATGGTCAAAACCAAATTGTACTTTCCCTATATCAGATCTTGTAGGAGCTAAAAAACCAATAGCCGATGGACATGTCGATATGGTTTCTAGCTACACGATAAATAATAAAAATATTTTAGTTTATCATGGTCGTTCTCATTTATATGAAGGATTAGAACCTAATATTATTACATTACCTGTACGTATAGCATGCGCAACTGGAATTAAAGCAGCTGTTTTAACAAACGCTAACGGATGCTTAAAAGATTGGAATCTCGGCGATG
>CAMPYB010000009.1 GCA_946998115.1 uncultured Actinomyces sp.
TGCACTAAAGTTGAACATAGTATTTTTGCTCATATTCAAATATGGATATATGCCGTATCCAAGAGACAAAAATAAAATAAAAATTGGTATATATAAAAAATTTATTTTTTTATTTGTAGCATTAGAAGCAGATTTTGATATGTCAGTTTTAGAAAATATATCATCAATATTATTAATTGAATTTTTCAATTCTTTATTATAAAAAGTATTTTTATTTTCGTAAAATTTATTTTTTTCTCTATAATCAATATCATTTTTTGTCGTAGCAAGTGTTTGTTTGACAACACTATTTTTTGTAAGCTTTTTTTCATCATCTTTTAATTTTTTTATTATTTTTTCTAATTTATTTATATCTTCTTCAATATTTTCTTTCAATATATCTTTTGGCTCAAAACCTGTTATTTGTACAATATCACCTTTTACAAAAATATTTTCTGCACATAATTTTCCATGATTTATTCCTCTAAAATGCAATTGTTCAACAATATCTATTATTTTCAAAGATATTTGTATAATTTTTTCTTTTGAATTAAAACTTATTACAGATAAATTCTCACCAATAGGTAATTCAAATATAAGCATCGTTTGATAATCATTTATGTCTACAGTATCAACAATATTTTGTATAGATGGAATTTCTTTACATACATACTCATATCTTTGCTTCCACTGCAAAAACTTATTTTTCGCATTATTATCTGGAAATGTAATTATTTGTGATTCATAAAAATTATTATTCACATCTTTTACTTTCCATATAGGTGAATAATTAATTATTCGACTCATCTCATAAATTTCATACTTTTTATTCATATTTCAACTATTCCATTTAAAAAATATTTTTTACTAATTTTTTTGAAAAATGTGGATAACTGAAAAACTTTATAATAAAAATGTAAAAATAAAATAATTACTCTAAAATTTAGATTTAATTTATTTAGTAATATTTATTTGATAAAATAATAGCTTGTATAGCATGTTTGTTTTTTTTATTAAAATGGAGTGGATTAATTTGACAACTAAAAATACAGATATGAAAAATGGCGTAAAAAAGCGTCGTTTTTATCATAATCTAATAGAATCTTATAAAGTAGGTCGCAGGTCTTACCCTATGTTACCTTGGTTCCTATTGGGCACTTTCATTTTAACTTTAGCTATATTTGTAGGTGTAGGCCTATTAATAAATTATCCATATTATATGTTATTTTTGGGAATACTTACCGCTATACTTCTAACACTTATTGTTATGTCATCCATAGTACGTAAAGCAATGTATTCACAAATAGATGGTCACTTAGGAGCAGTATCAGCCATAATTTCACAAGTAAAACGTGGTTGGATTATTGAAAAACAACCAGTTGCTTTTACAAAAAATCAGGAAATAGTTTGGAGAATGGTCGGACGTTCAGGAGTGATCTTAATTAGCGAAGGTGCACCTTCTAGAGCTAAGCAACTACTCGAAGAAGAAGCAAAAAAATATAGACGTGTAATTCCTAATGTGACTATACATATGTTACAAGCTGGTAATGAACAAGGACAAATACCATTGTCAAAATTACTATCTAAAATTAGAAAACTAAAAGGATCACCTAAGCTTACAGTAAATGAAGTTCCAGCAGTTGCAAAAAGGTTATCTGCTTTACAATTGAATAAAGGTATGCCTATTCCTAAAGGTGTTGATCCTATGAGAATGAAAAATATGAAACGACCTATTCGATAAAATTTATATAAAAACTAAGGCGGTAATAATGTTTAAAACGATAGAAGAAACATTAAAATTCATTGAAGAAGAAAACATAGAGAATGTTGATGTGCGTTTTTGCGACTTACCTGGTCTGATGCAACATTTTACAATTCCAGTTTCCGCCTTTAATGAGAATATACTATCTGACGGATTAATGTTCGACGGCTCATCTATACGTGGATTTGCACAAATACATGAATCTGATATGAAACTTTTGCCTGATTTATCCACGGCATATATTGATCCATTTAGAGAAATTCCAACACTTGTAATTAATTTTTCTGTAGTAGATCCATACACAAATGTTCCTTTTTCGCGTGATCCAAGACAAATCGCTAAAAAAGCTGAAAATTATTTAAAATCTACAGGTATAGCAGATACATGCTATATAGGTTCCGAAGCAGAATTTTATATATTTGATGAAATACGATATAAAACAACACCGCAAGAAACCTTTTTCAAAATAGATTCTAATGAGGCTGCATGGAATAGTGCACGTGATGAAGAAGGTGGAAACAAAGGATATAAGACACCTTTCAAAGGTGGATATTTTCCAGTGCCACCAAATGATCAAATGGCTGATTTACGCGATACAATGAGCAAACTTTTACAAGAATCTGGATTAATTTTGGAGCGTTCACATCACGAAGTAGGAACAGGTGGACAACAAGAAATAAACTATCGTTTCAGCACTGTTTTAAATGCTGCTGATGATTTGATGAAATTCAAATACATAATACAAAATACAGCATTTAAAGCAAATAAAACTGCAACATTCATGCCTAAACCGCTTTGGAAAGATAACGGTTCAGGAATGCATTGCCATTTTTCATTATGGAAAGACGGCACTCCTCTATTCCATGATGAAGCAGGATATGGCGGACTATCAGACATGGCAAGATGGTTTATTGGAGGATTGTTAAAGCATGCTCCTTCTTTGCTAGCATTTACTAATCCTTCAATCAATTCTTACCGCAGGCTCGTTCCAGGTTTTGAAGCACCTATAAACTTAGTTTATTCCGCAAGAAATCGTTCAGCATGTATACGAATACCAGTAGTTGGATCTTCTCCAAAAGCTAAGCGTATAGAATATCGCGTGCCAGATCCATCTGCAAACCCGTATTTAGCTTTTTCTGCAGCTCTTATGGCTGGTATTGATGGTATAAAAAATCGCATAGAACCACCAGAACCTGTAGATAAAGATTTGTATGAATTACCTCCTGAAGAATATGAAGATATTCAAAAGCTTCCTTCTTCTCTTGAACAAGCTTTGCAACATTTGCAAGAAGATCATGAATATTTATTAGAAGGAAACGTATTCACACAAGACTTAATAGATACTTGGATTGAGTATAAATACAATAATGAAATATTACCAATGCTTGAACGTCCACATCCATACGAATATGAGTTATACTATAACATATAAATTTATGTTATAATTCATTTTTCTATGACATTAATATAACGAACTATATTTCTCGTTCAAATTTAAATAATTGCGCGTAAAAACATTGTAGTGTATTATGCGCGCCCAAAAATAATATTACGTGGAGAAAATATGCAGAAAACATTTTTAACAGCCGAAAGTGTATGTGCAGGCCATCCAGATAAAATATGCGATTACATTTCAGACTCAATACTCGACTATGCATTATCAAAAGATAAATATTCACGAGTAGCATGCGAAACAATGGCTACTAAAGGAAATATAATAGTTGCAGGCGAAATAACATCTACAGCTGAAATAGACATTCAAAATATTGTAAATAACGCGCTATTAAATATAGGATACGAGCCAAAAAATTACAAAATACACATTTTTGTCCATCAGCAAAGCTTAGATATTGCTCATGGCGTAGATAATGCTTTAGAATCCAGGCAAGGCGACAAAACAAATTATGCTTGTCTTGGTGCAGGTGATCAAGGAAGCGTATATGGCTATGCTACAAATGAAACTGAAGAGAAACTCCCTTTGCCACTTTTGTTATCGCATAACATTTGCAAAAATCTCGATATTGCGAGAAAAAATAATAAAATAAAAGGATTATTACCAGATGGCAAAGCACAAATCAGTATAGAATACGAAAATGGGAAACCTAAAAGAATAAACACAATAATAATATCTATTCAACATGAAAAATCTAAAAATTTACAAGATTTACGTAAAGAAATCACTGAAAATATAATTTATCCAACATTTACTCAATTACCTATAGATCCACAAACACAAATATTAATAAATCCTGCTGGTAATTTTATAGATGGCGGACCATCAGCTGACACAGGATTAACTGGACGTAAAATAATGGTAGACACTTACGGCGGACTAGCAGCACATGGAGGTGGCGCATTTAGCGGTAAAGATGCTACAAAAGTTGATCGTAGCGGAGCGTACATGGCTAGACATATCGCTAAAACTATAGTTACAGCAGACCTTGCAGAAAAATGTGAAGTATCTATATCTTATGCAATAGGAAAAGCAGATCCCGTATCTGTAAACGTAAATACTTTCGGAACTGGTAAAATATCTGATAACGAATTAGTGCATGCTATAAATAAAACATTCAACTTAAGACCTGGAGCAATAATAAATTACTTAAATTTATTATCACCAAATTATGCAAAGACTTCCGCTTACGGTCATTTTAGTAACAAAAACTTTACCTGGGAAAATATAGATGACTCCATTATAACTAAACTAAATAATAATATAGAACAAGTCTAAATAATAAATACAATCATTTGGCTCTCAGCTTTGTAAATATAAACAAGATGAGAGCCATTATTATAAAAGCATCTACTTTTAGCAACAACAAAATTCCAATTTTATGATTAAAACTATTATATAAATATTCATCAGAACTAGAATATCTCAAAAAATAGTTTTTTGTCCCTTTTCATAAAACTCGCCTTTATATTTAGGATTTATCAGATTTTCCTTATTTAAAATTTCATTTAATTTTTCTTCAGGTAAAATATTTTCTTCCAATACTATTTCACGAATACTCTTACCAGTTTTAGCAGCAATTTTTCCTATTTCGTCACCTTTATGATGCCCAATAACATCATTCAAATATGTAACTAAACCTATAGAATTCATAACATAGTCATAGCATACTTTCTTATTAGCAGTAATACCATCTACACAGCGTTTCCTTAAAGTATCACATGCATTTGCAAGCAACGAAATAGATTCAAACATAGCTTGAGCTAGACAAGGCTCCATAACATTTAATTGCAATTGCCCAGCTTCAGCTGCCAAAGTTACACATACATCATTGCCTACAACTTTGAAAGCAACTTGATTTACTACTTCAGGAATAACAGGATTTACTTTCGCAGGCATAATAGACGAACCTGCTTGCATTTGTGGCAAATTTATTTCAGAAAATCCAGCTCTAGGCCCTGAAGAAAGCAAACGCAAATCATTGCAAATTTTACTCAATTTTACAGCTAAACGTTTCAAACCTGCATGTACAAAAACATATGCACCATTATCAGAAGTAGCTTCCAACAAATTTTCTGCAGGCAAAATCTTATATCCAGTAACTTCTGCAAGTCTCTTACTCACTTTTTCAGTATATCCATCGGGAGTGTTAACTCCTGTACCAATAGCAGTAGCTCCTAAATTCACTTCTAAAAGTAAATTTGAAGCTAATTTTAAAGTTTTAATCTCTTCAAGCAAATTTACAGTAAATCCTTTAAATTCACTTCCTAATGTCATAGGTACAGCATCTTGAAGTTGCGTTCTACCCATTTTTATCACATCAGCAAATTCACTACTCTTTTTTTCAAAGCTATCAGCTAATTTTTTGATACACTCCAAAAGATCTACAACCATTTCGTAAGTTGCTATCCTAAAACCTGTAGGATATGCATCATTAGTTGATTGTGATTTATTTACATGATCATTAGGATTAATAAACTTATATTCACCTTTTTTCTTCCCAACATGCTCTAAAGCTATATTAGCAATAACTTCATTAGCATTCATATTGACAGAAGTTCCAGCTCCGCCCTGAAAAACATCTATAGGAAATTGATCTATATATTCACCATCAAATATTATACGATCACAAGCATACACTATAGCTTCAGTCACATCATCAGGCAAAACACGCAAATCATTATTAGCTAATGCACATGCTTTTTTAACTTTAGCCATAGCTTTCACAAAAATCGGTACTTGACCTATAGTATTACTACTAATTTTGAAATTTTCCATAGCTCTTTGAGTATTTATACCATAATAAGCATTATCATCTATTTTCTTATCACCCAAAAGGTCATGTTCAATTCTATATTGCATATTACCTACTATTTTCTAATTACATGAACCGACGTTAAACTCAATACAAAAGATTATACAATCAAATATTAAATTTTTATATTAACTTAAATATCTTTACTATTCACAACTGTACATCACTATATTGTTTTGAAACTTTTTTACCTATAAACAATATGTAAATCCATAAAGATACAAAAGATACTACTCCAATAAATATTTTAGTAAACGATGAAAGATTAGATCCTGTTATGAATCCTTCAATCAGCCCTGCAAAAAACAATATTAAAATTATACCTAAAGCTATAACAAGCACATATCTACCTTGTTTAGCTATTGATACTGAACGAGAATTATCATCAGGAACTATTAGAGTCCAAAACATTTTCATTCCACATCCACAAGCAATAAAAATCGCAGTTAATTCAAGTAAACCGTGCGGTAAAATGAATTTAAAAAACACAGATAAATCGCCATGCATGTACATTACGCTTCCAACGACCCCTACACTTACAGCGTTTTGATACAACAAATACAATGGTCCAATACCAGTAATTCCTAAAGCTATCCCTTTTACAGCAATAAAAGCATTATTTGTCCAAACTTGCGCAGTAAAATCAGTTGCACCATAATTAGTATAATATGATACAAAATCTTCATCAGCATATTTTTGCAACAACGCTTTATCTGCCAAAAATTCACTAGCATTAGGAGTATTTATCAGCCATATGGCTTCTGTTACAGAAACAACTAAGAAAAATATCATACATGCAATAATCCAACGCCTATATTCATATAGTGATAGTGGCAAATAATATTTGAAAAAATCAAGAATACTATTAAAATTATTTCTAGGTGATACGTTAATTTTTGAATTAGCTTTAGTCAATATTTTAGATAAATACAAAACTATTTCTAAATCATTGCTATTAGATTGTACATAAGATAAATGGGATGAAGACACTTGATATAAAGATATCAACTCGTCGCATTGTCTGCCTGAAAGTTTATGTTTATCTACGAGATTTTCTAAGCGATTCCAAGTTTTTTCGTGTCTTGCAACAAATACATCTATATCCATATATATAAAGTGCCATTATGAATGAAAAAAATCCACTTAATTTTATAGAAAATAATGAAAACATTATAAGCAATGAAGGCGTGCGATTAAAAATAGAACCAGCAACAGTACTATCTCGCATTTTAGCTTTTATAATTGATATTTTCTTTATGATAACTATTGGAATTATGATGGCATTTACTGTTTATAGATTTTCAAATTTCTTCATTCTAAACGCAAATAGTATTAAAGTGCTCTACATAATAATAATATCTGCTGTCACTTTTTTCATTCCTGGTTTTATAGAAACTATAACTAAAGGATATAGTCTTGGAAAATTTATACTTGGTATCAGAGTTTTTAAAGATAATGGTGAAACTATAAATTTTAAACATGCTTTCACTAGACAACTTATAGCCATAGCAGAATCTTATGCAACATTTGGTGTAATAGCTTTTATAACAAATATTTTAAATAAAAAAGGTAAACGTATAGGTGATTTTTTAGCAGGCACTTACGTTGCAAAATTGCCCTCTTATACATCAAGTTTGCCACTTATAATTCCCGAAGAATTGAAAGCATGGTCTCAACGAGTAGAATTAGCAAATATACCTGACAAATTATTTACAGAATCAAAAATTTTCATAAAACGCACTAATTTATTTTTTCCAAAAAGTAGAGCTGAGATTGGAAATAGATTAAGTGCAGAACTAAAAAAATATGTAAATATTTTGCCTCCCAAAAATACAGATAATGAACGTTTTATTGCAACAGTATTGATAATTAAAAGAGATGCAGACTACCGTAAAGTTTTAAACTCACGTAATATCATCTAAATATTTACATACGAAATTATAAGAATATTATTTTTTAAACTTAGTTTTATATTCATTCAAATTTGTAATTGAATTATTTTTAATACACGGCGGTTGATAGTGGCTTATCAAAACAGGTTTTTCGCTCTCCACAATTATAGCTTGAGCTAATAAATCCAATTCTTCTTTCTTTGGAGCAACATTATCCATCTGTGTCTGTAATCTTATAACTGTCCATTTTTTTGGAGCAACAAAATTTCTAGCATGCTCTTCACAAATTTCATATGCATCCGGTTCAGGCATTTGAGGCAAAGGACCTATAACTATTGACAATTCAGAATACATATACGTAAAAGATGCAACAGCTTTTTTGTTACATCCAGGTTTTACACATAATCTTTTATACATAACATTTAAATTTTAACACATGATTGTATGTATAAAATAAAATATTTACATTTTTTGAATAACCTAGTGTAATATTTTATTATCAACTGCAAAAGGACTCTCAATGCAAAATATTTTTCATTACGAAGAAGATTTTTTACCAAATACTATTATTTATAAACGTAAAGATACGCATGGCAGAGGTCTCCGAGGGATTATTATTCCGCCAAACCTAATGGGATATCGTACAAAACAAAAATATTTTGAACAAACAATTATTGATATAGCTAAAAAAGCACAAGCTAAATGGCCACAAATAACAAAAATAGAATTTTGTACACAAAATGTTCCTCCATCTGACCCTGCTCCATGGGAAGGAAACGAAATAATATTAGGCAGAACTTTTGATCAAGATTGGACGCACAATTTACCAGCCAGAATTGTACTTTATAAACTACCTATACTAGCAAGAGCAAAAAATAAATTTGAAATAAAAAATATTTTGCAAGACATTATTTGTCAACAATTAAGTTATATTTTAAATATTTCAGATAAAGAAGTTTTATAAATGCATAAAAACCGAAATAAACATAATAAAAAATATTTATTACTTTTTATGTGCATACTAATATTCACTTGTATTCTATGCACACAAATCACATTTTTTGCTCATGATTCCTGTATCTATGTACCAAAACAATACGAAGAAATAATTAAAAAATCAGGTAATATTTGTCCAAATGTTAATGCTGATATTATAGCGACACTTGTTGAACATGAAAGTAAATGGAATAACAATGCTATTTCACAAGTCGGCGCAAAAGGTATCGTACAATTTTTACCTTCAACTTTTAAAACAGTTGGAATAGATGCTGATGGTGATGGCAAAGCTGATATAAATAATCCTAAAGACACTATTTATTCAGCAGCTAACTGGCTTTGTCAATTAGATGCACAAATGCAGAAAAATATTGATTCAGGCAAAGTAACAGGAAATAGTCTGGAACTTGCATTAGCGGCTTATAATGCAGGGCCGAATGCTGTATTAAAATATGGTGGAATACCGCCCTTTTCTGAAACCCAAAATTATGTAACAAATATTATAGAACATGCACATCTGCCAAGATGTAAATAGACAAAAGTAAACGAAATATTTTACAAAAAGTATAAAATTTGAAATAAATACTTGAATATCATTGCTTTTATAAATTCTTATATTTACAACAAAATGTATAATATATTTTACATATTTGCTCGTTTAGACTCATAGTCATACGCTTTAAATTTTTAGTATAAAAAAGGACAACCTATTATTTTTTCATACATACTTTTAGCTGAACTGTCAGTTAAACTTGCTAATTGATCAACTATAACTCTATGCTTACCATATTCATCAGCCATATCCCATTCAAATTTAAAAATAGGGTCTAAGTATTTTGAGCTATTAGGATTTTCAGTAAAATATTCAAACAAATCTATTAAAATTTTTTGTTCCCATTTATGATTTTCTTTACGTTCAAGAGGAACCATAATGTTATATGCAGCTATTCCTTTTAAAATTTCAATTTCAGCTAAAATTTCTTTTGGAACAACAATTTCACCAAAATATCTTCCTAAAAGATTATTTTTGTTATTATCTTTTGTACTTTCACAAGCTTTTACGCAAAAATGACTTATTAATTCACTAGTCATATTTTTAAGTGAAGCCAAATCTGTATATGAACCGTCAAATTTACTCATCCAATAAAATTTTTTAAGTAAACGCTCAAATGCATCAAATAATTCTTTTTGACTGTCCACAGTTTTATATCTACGACTTGTGCATTCTACAATTTTTTGAATAATAGCATCATTATACAATTTTTGCAGATCAGTTCCACCTATCTTCACAGAATCTTCAAGATCATGCACACAGTAAGCTATATCATCGGATAAATCCATAATTTGCGCTTCAATACACTTCTTATAAGGCACAGTTTCTTTTCTCATCCAGTTAAAGATCTTCAAATCATCTTCATATACACCAAATTTATGCGCTTTTTCATCATTCAATTTTGGCGGATTTTTTGCGCTCCAAGGATACTTACAAGTCGCATCAAGTACAGCTCTAGTTAAATTTAATCCATAATTTTTGTTATTTCTAAAAATTTTTGGCTCTAGTCTTACTAGCAATCTGAAAGTTTGAGCATTTCCTTCAAATCCTCCAATATGCTTAGCAACCTCATTTAACGCTGTTTCACCATTGTGCCCATATGGAGGATGCCCTATATCATGAGCTAAACATGCAGTATCAACAATATCAGGGTTTACTCCCAAAAAATTAGCAAGTGCTCGTCCGATTTGCGCTACTTCTAGAGAATGAGTAAGCCTTGTGCGAGTAAAATCATCATATTGAGGTGCAACTACTTGAGTTTTTCCTTCTAAACGACGCAAACCCGATGAATGTATTACGCGCGCTCTGTCTCTTTCAAAATCACAACGCCAAGTGTTAAAATGATTTTCTTCCACAAATCTTTCGCGACATGAAAAATCGTAAACAGAATTTTCAGCATTTTTCTCATTAATATTCATAACAATTTAATATTATCTTTAAAATAGTGGAAAAAATATGATTTTTAGTGATAAATTTTTTATGTGTCTTTTTATTTATGAACTGGACGAAAAATGAATTCAAAGGAAAAATACTCAAAAATATCTCTGATACACAAACACAGTAATATACCTGATGTTTGGTGGAATGATTGTATAATATACGAGTTGCCTTTCCCGTCAAGCGAAAGCGATTTACAATTGTTCGCTAAATCATGCCATGATTTAGTGCAACTGGGAATAAACGCAATATTAATCAGACCGTCAAAAATAGATTTCAATAATTCAAAAGATTTTATTAAAGATTTTATTGATATATTTCATAGAGTCGGCTTAAAAGTAATAATGCAACTTTCTGGACCTTCTCATGTAAATGATAATACAGAAAAGTTTTCTTCACCATATATAGGTTTTGAAATTAGTTCCACGGAAGTTTTAAATAGAGCAAAAACTGCTATAGAAAATGGCGTTGACGGTATTGATCTAGGATTAATTCTCGAAGAAAATATGCGAAGTCAAACGACAATTGATAGCGTACGTTTCAACAGACTTATGACTAGACTTAAAAAAATAATTTCATGCTCAAATAAACAAATACTAATAAGTGCCACTACTTCTAATCAAAGAGAAAATATTGAGTACCATATTAAAAATAATTTTATAGATATGTTGCGCACTGACAATTTCGTTCATGCGCCTTTTAGCGCTAAAGCTTTTCTAAATAAAATTCGTGAAGTATATGAAGTATCAGATTCTATAAATTACCCTTATTCATGGCACTACCAAATACATGATTCTCTAAATAAAAATTATCCAAATTCCACTTCATGGTCAAAAACTTCTGACAACATTAAAAATAGAATTAGTTCTTTGCAATTGTTATTTTTAGCTCTTCCAGGATCTACTTATATTGATTATTATGATGAACTATCATTAGACACTTTATGGAAATCAAAACCTTTCTGTCAAACATATGAACATGCACAGTTAATTTTCTCAGATCAAAAATCTATGCAATATTCACCATGGAAAAGTTATAAAAAAGCATTGCTTGTACGTACTCAACACAATATGGGTCTTGGAACATTAGCTAATATTGAAGGTTTTCCTTGGGCTAATGACGACACATTAGTTTTAGTTTGTGAACACATATATGTAATAACGAATATGTCCAGCGAGCAAATAATTATTCCAAATGACTTTGAACTGCTTGTAGCAAGTCGAACTAGTCTTGAAAAGCAATATCATGAAAATAATGATAGTTATAAAAAGCAAGAAACAATTTTGCCTCCGGAAACTACAGCATGGTTTATACGCAAAGAATAAAAACTAAACGATTTTGTTTATGACATAAGTTCTATATAATACAAAAGTTTTGTTGCATTCTTATTCATCTATATAAAGAAATTTATTTTCCAGCATTCTACTTGTTATGTATTGAGCATTTAGGTAATGAGCCAGTTTTTCCTGCAGATATATTTTCTACAGCTTTTTTAGCCTGTTCAATTTTTTCAACAGGTATAAGTCTCACACCTTTAATATTTGCTTTCATTGCTTCTGAGCAATTTTCTTTAGGCAACAAAAACCATTTTATATTTTCTTTTTTAGCACCTAAAATTTTATATTTGACACCACCTATTTCGCCTACATATCCATTAGGTGATATTGTTCCAGTTCCAGCAATATTCACATTACCCAAAAAAGGCTTAGGAGAAATTATATCTAATATTGCTAGTGAAAACATCAATCCAGCTGAAGGTCCTCCTATATCGCTTAAAGTAAATTTAATTTTTTCAGGAAAATCATATTTCGTTTCTAAAACTACTCCAAGCCTGGAACCTCTGTTACCATTTATTGCCCCATCAATTGGTTTCAAAGTTTTACCATCAAAAATTAAAGTTTTATTTTTACGCATTATTTCCATTCTTATATTACTACCAGGTTTTGTTTGCGCTAATAAATCATAAAAGTCTTTAACATTTGAAGCACTAGCTTTACGCACAGTTTCAATTGATAAAATTTTGTCACCTTTTTGTAATTTTTTATAAAAACTCGAATCTTTAGTAATATCATTTACTGTTATTTCAGAGTTCACAACTTTACCTATTTGTGAAAAAGCTGAAACAATAGCACTTTGTTGAGACATTAACATTTGCGCTTTATTGAATGCATTTATTTGTTTTTGAGTAACATTTTTTGGAAAAACATTTTCATAAGGTTTTATATCTTCTTCATCGTCAAACCAAGCTTTAATTAGTCTTATGCCATTTATATAACTATCAGGACCGCCCTCTTGAGAAACAGTCGTTAAATGCAACTGCCCTTTAGCTTCCTTACGCTTTTGTCCTACAATTTGAATTAAATAGTTATTTTCATCTATCTTACCTAAAGTATTCAAAGTAGGACCTGCGGAATATATAACATATGAATAATTAGTGAATAATCCTATAATAACCAACAAAATTACAATTAATATTGCAAATATTTTACAAATTTTTTTCATAGAATTATTCATCTTCTCTCAAAAACACACGTAAAATTTTAGTATCGTAAATACAAATTTTAATATTACATTATTTATAAAAAATTAAATACAATTATTTATATATTCACACAAGTATTACTATATTTTTAAAGAAAAATTAATCATTTTATTTTTATTCCGACTACAATATATATAGAATTTGAAGTAGTAATATTTAGTTATAATTGTTGGAGCGTATATGCCTGAAGATAATTCTTATGAAAATGACGAAACTTGGAAAAAAATGTTGGAATCAATCTTTGGTGCCGAAAAAGCTGAACAAATGTTTTCGCAAATGGAAAATAATGGAATTGATCCAAATAAAATTATTGATTCTTCAATTTTGCCTACGAATTCTTCACAAATAAACTTCCTTGCGCAACACATTAAAAATATATTATCAGATAAATCAGGACCTATAAATTGGAAATTGACTAAAGAAATAGCTCTAAAGAACGGCGATATTCATCTTGACACGCTCAACGCTAAAGATGCAAATGTTGCAAAAAATTGCTTACAAACAGCAAACTTATGGCTAGACAGTGTTACAGCTCTTCCCCCAGCACATGCGGATTATAAAACTTGGACAAGACAAGATTGGATAGAAAACACTCTTAAAAAGTGGAAACTTCTTTTTGAACCAATCGCTACTAATTATTCAAAAACATTAACCGATCAATTAATCGATAAGCTACCTCCAAATATGGAATCAGCTATGCCTGGTTATATGATTTTTAAAACAGAAGATGGAGAAGAAACACCATCAGATAAAGATAATGGCATGATGTTTTCTTCTTCTCCGAAAGATGTAATGAAAAGCATGATGTCTCTTTTATTCGCATATAAAATTGGTAACGCTTGCGTCAATATTTCAAAAAAAATATTCAGCAGTAATGATATAGGTATGCAATTAACAGAAACACCAACTACAGCATTACTTATAAATAATATCAAAACGTTTGCTAATGATTTAGACACAGATTTTGAACTTGTTACACAATATTTATCAGTAATTGAATGCGCATATTCCAGACTATTCAATTCCGTACCATGGCTTACATCAAGTATTGAAAATGCAATAGAAAGCTATGCATCACATATACAAATCGACTTAGATTCAATGCTATCTATAGTAGAAGATACCGCGTCGATAAGTATGCCTCTTCCTTTTGATGGCAATGAAATTTCACAATTCATGCATTTAGAAACAAGCGAAGAACAAGTACAAGCACAAGATAAATTAGAATTTCTATTAGCTATAGCTCAAGGATGGGTTGATGAAGTGTGCCATAATGTTCTGATCGCTTACTTACCTCAAGCTTTACCATTATGCGAAATGATACAACGTCACAGAGTCACACAAGGTCCTACAGAATATGCTTTTAAACAACTTGTGAATTTTGAAATATCACCAAAAGCTACACGCGAAGCAAGAAAACTTTGGAATTTTATTTTAAAAAATACAGATATGCAACAGCGTGATAACTATTGGTCTCATCCTGATATTGCTCCTCATATGGATGATCTTGATAATATTGAAGATTTCTTCAAGAAGCGAAAAATACAAAAAGAAAAAGATGAAGCTTTAGATTGTGATATTCAAAAATTATTTGATGGAACACTCGGATATGCAGATGGTTTATCACCAAATACTGATTCAGAAGGCGATCAAAAAGCTTGAGAAATCATATAACGCGTATAAATATTTTATGCGCATACAAATAATTACAAGGATTATAGTTTTAACATATAATCTGCTGTTGAAATTTTCTGTGTAGATGCTATATGTCGACACTATGATTTCTAGTAATAAATTATGATATTCCAACGAACCATTTACGTATAGTATCTATTCTATCTTGTATCTGTTCTATACTCGCTTGAGCTATTGCAGGTCCTGAACATTTATGTCGCAGTTGCAAATGCACTGTAGCATGTGACTGATTAGTATTTCTAGCCCAAGTAGCAACTAGTTGACTCAATTCTTTTCGTAATTTAGCTCTTATTTTATAATCAGAAATTTTAGAATTTTCTTCACGCTGAATTCGTTTTTTTTCAGCTTGTTGCTGAATTTTAATTTGCTCAGCTTGGTGCGCTTTCAAAAGTTTAGCTACTTGATCTTGCGAGAGCAACCCTGGAATACCCAAAAAATCAGCTTCCTGAGATGAACCAGTATATGTACTCAAACCAAATTGACTACCTTCAAAAAGAACACTATCAAATTGTGCTTGACTTCCTAACACCTCATATTGCGACAATAATTCATCACTAGCTTTCTCTTTCCTATTAGCGTTAGATAAATCTTCAAAAAAATCTTCTTCTTTATTTTCAATATTTAAAGCATGATTTCTTTCTTCTTCCATATTTGCAGCTAAATAGAGAAGAGGTCTGACTGATGGTAAAAATATTGAAGCAATTTCACCTTTACGTCTAGCTCTAACAAATCTACCAATAACTTGAGCAAAAAATAAAGGAGTGCAAGCAGAAGTAGCGTATATACCGACACATAATCTTGGCACATCAACCCCTTCTGAAACCATACGCACAGCAACCATCCATTTGGTGTCACTTTTAGCAAATTCATCTATTTTATCACTTGATTTATCATCATCAGATAAAACTAGAACAGCTTTTTCACCAGTTATTTCTCGTATTTGTTTAGCATAAGCTCTAGCAGCATTTTGGTTACTCGCAATTACTAATCCTCCAGCATCAGGTATTAGCCTACGCACCTCATTTAAACGCTGATCAGCAGCATTTATCACATCAGGTATCCAATCACCTTTAGGATCTAAAGCAGTTTTCCACGCTTGTTTTTCAGCATCTTTAGTAGTTTCTTCGCCTAATTGCAAAAACATTTCTTCACCGGCTTTATTGCGCCAATGCATATTTCCAGAATAAGACATAAACATTACAGGCCTTACGACTCCATCACGTAAAGCATCACCATAATTATATGTAAAATCTGAAGTGCTTCTTTTAATTCCTTGCGCATCTTCAACATAAGTTACATAAGGAATAGGATTGTTATCAGATCTAAAAGGAGTACCTGTAAGAGAAAGCCTTTTTACAGCTTTTTCATAAGCGACACCTATTGCTTGTCCCCACGATAAAGCATCACCACCATGATGTATTTCATCCAAAATCACAAGTGTTTTATGCAATTGCGTATAATCTCTATGCAAAATAGGATTTGCAGCAACCTGTGAATAAGTAACTGCCATTCCTTGAAAAAAAATTCCTAAATTTATTTGACTATTAGAAAAATCTGGGTCCAATTGTATAGAAAACTTTCCGGCAGATGTCGCCCACTGATATTTTAAATGTTGTGTTGGACAAACAACTACTATTGCATTTATTATTTTTTCATCCAGTAATTTACGCGCAATTGTCAAAGCAAACGTTGTTTTACCAGCACCAGGAGTGGCAACAGTCATAAAATCTTTAGAAGTTTTTTGAAAATATTTATTAAAAGCCAATTGCTGCCAATGACGTAATTCATTCATCTACAATTTTACTTTCAAATTTGAAGAAAATAATATAAAAAAATATTAAAAATAAAAATCTATTTTTTAAGGAGCAAAAGGCCAATTAGGTCTATTAGTAAAATCTGAATATTTCTCAAACAATTCTTTACACACAGGGCATATCGGAAAATCTTTAGGATTCCGTTTAGGACACCAAACTTTACCGCATAAAGCAACAACAGTTGTACCTGGTAAAATAGGTGCATCTATTTTCTTAGATACATAATGAGCGAAACGATCACCATCGCCATCATTTTTATCCAGTTTTTCTTCTGTTTTTTCAATCACAGATATTGAACTGGAAGTATCTTGATCATATTCAGCAAACATATTTTCCCTCCACAACAAAATCATCTGTTATATTGTAACATTTATTTCAATACTTTATGAAAGAGTAATTTATTTTATAAAACTTTAACTTTATGCCCAGGCCACGAAGAAATCTTTTCAATAAGCATAATCTGATTTTTTTCATATTTTCCTGCACCAATTCTGTACCCAATATAATACATGAATAAACCATATGCTATTAAAACAATAACAAATAATATTAGACTGAATTTATATAAATAATACATGTAAAAGAATATACCTATAGGTACTGAAAATAGCGCAGTTATAAAAGTAGCCACTAATTGAACTAAAATTATCGTACCAAAATTAGACACTCCTTTATTTTCAAATACAGTAGAATTAGGGACTTGTAAAGGATATAAAATTACAGTTCCAATAACATTTGACACGCTAGCTGATACAAAAAATACAGACAAACACAAAACCAGTATTGACATTATCTTTGCATAAGATTCACCAGCATATAGCATTACAAAACAATTTAATAAAACTATTAACATCATTAACAAAAAATATGGCACAACTCTAGCTATACGATCAGTTCTACCTTTTACTCCACATAATATTTGCGTTGAAAAAGCTGTAGAATCATATGAAATATCAGCATGTAGCGAAAAGCCCATAGCAAATGCCACATATACAGATAATGCAAATATAATATTTGTGCCAAAATAATCAGTTTGTACACCAAAAATTGCGACAATCGGAATAATAGCCATAATACTTATAGAAGCGGTATATCTTGGATCTTTTTTCCAGTATATGAATACCCTACTAAGCATTGTAGCAACCTGTTGTTTAAAACCAATTTTTCGCATAAAAATATAATATTTAAGAAGAACATTTTTTTCATTTTTAGTATTTTTTACATTACTTTTAGCGTCAGATTTATCATTTTCATTTTTCATAAAATTAATAAATTTTCTGCAATATAAGTAATCGAGTAAAACAATAAAAATAATAGAAAGGAAAAATTGTGTTACTGCAATCGTAAAATGTGATTTATACAAAATTATAGGAAAAGATACATAAATACTAAAAGGAGTCCATTGTAAAATATTACTTATATTCTCAATTTGTACCATGGATATTTGCGTAACACCGCCAAAAACAAAAATATAAATATATGGAATAAAAATAATGAAAAATACTATCAATTGCTTAATACTTTTTTTATTTGAAGTTTTATCATTATTATTATTTACAAAGAAAAATGCTAATTTAGAAATATATTGGAAAGATAATAAATATAAAACAATACCTATAAGATATATAATAGACAATCCAATATTTTCATTTGCTAAAAGTAAAGTTGCACCTAAAAGTGAAAAAAACAAAAAAACCGTTATAAGATTACAACTATCAGCAATCAATATTTGTCTAGCAAATTTTTTAGAAGGCGGAATTAGCAATTTAAAAGCCAGAGGATCTAGTTTACAACCAGAATTAGGCTGAAGGACAGGAAATAACATCAATACTATAAACGCTAAAGATGTAGCAAATATATTAATTATTTCAAAAAAATGTAAATCAAATTTTCCAGATAATATTGTAGAAATAACAAAAAAGTATAAAGCTGAAATAGCGCTGATAGCGTAAAGAACTGCCACAACAAAACCTATCAACACAGATTTAGTAGCACGTAAAGAATTTTTGAATTGTAAACCTCTAAGTTTTACAAGTGTTACAACCATCCAAGCTCCTCAACTTCCACATTTGAACCTACAAGCTCAATAAATTTATCTTCTAAACTGCTACCACCAGCAACTTCTTCAACAGCACCAGCCACGACAATTTTACCTTTATTCATCACTGCTACATGCGTACAAAGTTGCTCAACTAAAGCCATAACATGACTGGATAAAATAATAGTTCCACCATTATTTACATATTGATTTAACAACTTCTTTATTTTACTTACAGACACCGGATCAACTGCTTCAAAAGGCTCATCCAATATTAAAAGTTTAGGTGCATGTATCATAGCGCAAGCTAAAGTAATTTTCTTTGTCATACCTGCAGAATAATTACTAACTATTTTAGTGTCTTCCCTATCTAAATCTAGAATTTTCAACAACTCTTTAGCTCTAACAATGGTTTCTTCTTTAGACATTCCGCGTAACAAACCATTATATGTTAGCAATTCTAACCCAGTTAGACGATCAAACAAACGCATTCCATCAGGCATCACACCTATGAAATTTGTAACATCACTATCTGCATCTATATCGATACCATTAATATAGATTTTTCCTGCACTTTTTGTTAACAATTTTGCAACCATTGATATAGTTGTCGTTTTACCAGCACCATTAGGACCTACAAGTCCGTAAAAACTCCCTTTTGGAACAGCAAAAGAAATATGATTAACTGCGTATTGTGTGCCAAATTTTTTAGTTAAATCTTTGATTACAAGTGCACTATTAGCAATAATTTCATCATTAATTTCAAAATTAAAATTTTTTATATCACTATTTTGTAGTTGTGCACGTTTATTTTCTAAATCATCACTATTTATTTGTTCTTTAAATTTCCATACATCATCCATTTAATAATTCTACCAGAATTTTGTTAAAAAAATAGAGCCTGTCAATCGACAAAGCTCCATTTTATAAAAAACAAATTAACTATTTGCAACAGCTTTTTTCAATGTCAAACCAGCTGAAATTTTAACACCATAGCTAGCTGGAATTTGCATTTGCTCACCAGTACGAGGATTACGACCAACACGTGCTGCACGCTCAACACGCTCTGCAGTCATAATACCTGTCAAGCGAATAGTTTCACCCTTACATAAAGTTTCTGTCAAAACATCAGCAAACCCTGTCAAAGCCGCATCAGCTTGTGTCTTTGTAAGACCTGCTTTTTGTGCAATAGCTGCAACTAGTTCTGAGCGATTCATGTTATCCCTCTCTTGGTAATTTAATCTCTAAAATAGATTACTAAAATTTTTCCAATTATCACAATATTGTGACCTATAATATGCCAAATTATTTCAATATTTTTATTAAACAATCATTTAACACCTATATTCTATACTATTTTTTAGTTATAAGACGAATAATATTTAGCAAAATTCCATGTTTTGGAGCAAAAACCCAAGCTATCAAAAAACAAACAGTTGTAACTAAAACAATAGTAGCACCTGTTGGAACGTCTAAAGACCAAGATAAATATATTCCTATAAAAGCCGATAGTATTCCTATAACTGGTGACATAAACATCATCACACTCATTTTATCTGTCAACAATCTGGAAGTTGCTGCAGGCGTTACTAGTAATGCTAGAACTAAAATATTACCTATAGTTTGTATAGAAATAACAACTGCAAAAGTAACCATAATATATAATATTAAATCTAGCATAAATACATTTATACCTAATATTTTCGCTGTTTCTCTATCTAAATTAACAGCAGTAAATTCTTTATGCAAAATAAAACATACAAATAATATTACGATTCCTACAAAACTAGAAATATAAATATCTAAATTAGAAATACCAACTATAGATCCGAATAAAAATTGTTGCAATGAGCCTGAATATCCTGGAACTAAAGAAATAACAAGCACACCTAAAGCAAAAGCTCCAGCAAAAAATACTCCGATTACAGAATCTTCTTTAAGACGGCGATTTTGACTAAAAACTGCTACTAAAATTGCTGTTATAAGCCCAGCTAACGCGCCTCCTAATAATAATGATCCTTGAAAAAGAAAAGCAAATGCAATACCAGGAAAAACGCTATGCGAAACAGCATCACCTATAAAAGCCATTCCTCTAAGCACTACGTGATTTCCTACTACACCACATACAATTGCAGCAATTATTGACGCTATCAATGCTTTAGGCAAAAATGACAATAATGGATTTGTAAGATCTTGCAAAAAATCAATAAATGAAATCATTTCACTCCTAAACTTCGCAACATTGGCGATGAAGCATCGACTTTAAAAGTATCTTGCCAAAGTTTTTTATCCATAATGTCGTTTTCATTAGAATCGGCAAGTATCTTTGAATTTATAAGGCAGATTCTTGAACATGTAGCAAGTGCTCCATTTAAATCATGCGTCGTCATTATTACTGCTTTTTTTTCTTGAGATAGTTTTGTAAATAAATTAATCAACAAATCTTGAGTTGGCATATCTAAACCGTTAAAAGGCTCATCTAATATCAACACTTTAGGATTTATTGATAAAGCTCTTGCAACAAGTACTCGTTGCTTTTGCCCACCTGAAAGTTGACCTATAGGGCGTTTAGCAAATTTTTCCATTCCTACAAGTTTTAAAGCAAATAATGCTTGTTTATAATCGTGTAATCCAGGTCTTTTAAAATAGCCTAGCTTAGCAAATCTACCAGACACTACGACATCTTCCACACTTATAGGATAATCCCATTCAAACTCATGCCTTTGTGGAACGTAACCTATATCTATAGTGTTTTTTTTGGAAATTTTTGCTTTATTCACTTCTCCTTTAGAAATTTTAATAGCACCAAGTATTGCACGCAAAAGTGTAGTTTTGCCAGCACCATTAGGACCTATCAGACCTAGAAACTCTCCTTCTTTAAGTTCTAGATTAATATCATCTAATATAATTGTGTTTGAAAAGCGGACTTGTAAATTTTTTATTTTTAACAATGTTTTTTCATTCGCTGATTCATTACAGCAAATATTTTTTACATCAACCTCGAAATTTTTAGAAATTTTATTTAAACCGGTATTATTTTCACACGTTGATAGTTTATTATCAGCATTGTATATTTCAGTCATTATTTTATTTTCCTAAGCTTTCAAGATTCATATTTTCCATTTCTTTTAACGCATTTTTCTTATTCTTACGATTTTTCAAAGTAATTAGTATTAGGAATATCAAGCCTATTGCAACAACTGCAGCTCCAATAGCAACTATAGGCAATATTTCACTGATACTTTCATTTTGCATATTTTCGTCAGTATTGTTTTGACTATTTTGAGTATTTGCAGTTTCAATATTTTTCAATTCAGGTTTTGCTTTCATATTCAAAACTTGTTCTGCAGTAGTATTCTTTCCAACAGCAAATCTTAATGTTTCTAATACTTTTTTCACAGTACCATCATTCAATTGTAAACGTAACTCAACGTTGATAAGGTATGCTCCAGGTTTAGTAAATACCCAGTTAGCATGTGTATGCGTATTCAAATCCATCCATATATCTTGTCCTTGCTTTTTTAGAGAATCCCACAATATTGTCGGAGGCCCAAAAACACCAGATTCTAAAAACATTGTCACTTGTCCAGGACCTTGCACATTTAATAGTCTAAGAGTTGCACCTTTTGATACATTTTCAACTATTTCAGGACTTTGAGTATTCCATCCAACCCAAGCAACTGATTGTTTTTGCGTTTGAGGAGAAACATAAATTTTTCCATTAGTGTCTTCTTTTATGAAAGAAAATTCTTCTTTTGTAGGGCGATTCATCATTGAATTTTCGTCAAGTCTTAAAACTGTTTTATTAAAATTTCTCCACACTGATGGAACATTAGAATCGTCTCGAAGTAATAATTGCAATTTACCATCTATAAGTCTAGGCCCAATATCTATATGGCCTTCACGAATTTCTTTAATATCTGAAACTACTTGTTCATTTGATTGCACATTTTGCTCAAGGTTAGGATCAGAAGGCGTAATATTTTCTTCAGCATTTACATTTGTTGTAAAAATTGCACTAAATGCCATTACACAAATAATAACGGATATTTTACGTAATATTTTCATTACAGTTCCTGTTCTTAAATTTTATCTCAAACATTTTTGTATGGAATTTATATTAGAATTCATCATAGTTATGTAATCTTTTATATTCCCCGTAAAAGTGTCTGACCATATTGGACATATTTTAATTTTTTGTTCATCTGCTATCTGCTTTAATACTGATGATTTCACTATAATATTAGGTTCTAAAAAAACGGCTTTTACTTTCAAGTTGCTAATCGTTTCCGTCAATTTTTTACGTTCCGAAACTGAAGGTTGCGTAGATGGATTAGGTGTCACAAAGCCAGCTATTTTCATGCCATATGCTTTAGAGAAGTATCCGAAAGAATCATGTGTTGTAACAAGATAACGATTTTTTTCTGGAATAGTTTTTATTGAAGAAATTATTTTTTTGTTTAATTTGTCAAGCTTATTTTTATATTCATCTGCATTTTTTTTGTATTCTATAGTGTTTTTAGGGTCAAGTTGCGAAACTTGCTGAGCTATAACGTCTACATAATATTTTACATTTTCTACATTCAACCACATATGCGGATCTATCTGTCCATGCACATGTTTTCCAAGCACTGCTTGCGGTAGTAAATATATATTACTACCAGGATTTCCTAAAAATTTAAAATCTCTATTTCCTGGTATTTCAGTTAAAGCTTTATTAGGAACATCCACCACTATTTGTTTAGGATCATAACTTTTGTCATTTTCTTGAACAATCTGATTTGATTTTTGAGTTTGTGAATTTTTTATTTCATCACCTTCGGGACCTGTAGTTGTAAAAATAAATTTTTTATTTTTCATATCAACAGTTATATCAGCGTGATTTTTATCGACTATTATAGATTTTGGAAATCTAGCACGCGTGTTTATTCCAACAGCAAAAGTAAAAGTTTTTTCATCTATATAAGTGGTTTTATTATTTTTAGCATTTACATACTTAGCTTCAAAAGTTGCTTTATATACACCAGGTTTTGTAAAAGCCCAAGACATATGTGTATGCGCATCTATTGGCAGTATTGCCTTATTTCTATCACTATAATTAGTTGAATCAAAATATATGTTTGGTTCGCCAAATGTTTCTGTCAAATACCCATAAAAAGATCCAGGGCCTTCTGCTTTTTTAAGCCTTATTTCTACTTGAGAAGATCGTGAAAATGTATCTTCTTTTTTATCTGCTTGTACTTTTAAACCAAGCCATATAGTGTCTAATGCTCTATCTTCAACAAGTTTTATAGTTTTTATACCTTTAGGAATTGCAGTTTCCGCTAATTGAATATTCTTTGCTTTAGACGATAAATTATTATCTATCATTTTTATAAGTGAATGCTCTTCTAAAGTCAAATAATTACTGAAAGCTATATTTGCATAAGCAATGTCTCTCACTTGTCTGAATGTTGGTTCATAAGAATGAGGATCAGCCCCATTTGGCACCAGTTGTGAAACATTCGCTTTGTCTTTTACAACATTGCGCACAAAATCTGCTATTAAAGGTGTAGTTGCAACAATATTCAACTTTTGTCTAACATTATTATTTTGGATTTGACTACAACCAGATAAAAGTAGCATTGGCAATATAAGTATTAGTATATATTTTTTCATCCCCATTTATTTGACTTTCACATCTAATTATTTCATTTTTTTATAAGAATAAGTAATCACTGATATTCCAGTTATCATTGCTAGAAGCCCAACTGTTGCCATAGCATAATACATAATGTTCGCATTTTTTTTCATTTGTATTTCTTGCTCTATTTCTTTATCTTTTAATTTTTTCAGTGCTTTATTTTTCTTATTTTTCTCATGTTTATTATTTTTAAATTTTCCAGTAGCTTTCTGTCCAGCAGATTGCGACATACTTGCTATTGTGCATTCATTGCCAAATTCATCTCTACCAGTGTTTTTTATCCAATTGACAGGCTGAGTAGCAACTGTTGTCTGCGTAATGTTTACTGCATATTGTCCAGGTGCTGAAAAAAACCAGTTAGGATGCGTATGCGTATTTGCAGGTACTGTCCAAGTCGACGCACCTCCAGCGCCTAATAATATATTTCCGAGCTTTCCAAAACTCGATCCTTGAACTATAGCGATTCTACCAGGACCACTATATGTCATTGAAAAAGTTACTTGTCCAGTAGTGTTTTGCAAAAGATCATAATGTTGCGTATTTACTCCCAACCATGGAACTGAAGGTTTTTGTGTCTGATCGATCATCCAGGCAGTTGCTCCACGTGCTCCTAATGTTTCCAGACCTGCAGGAAGCCCCACTTTAGCAGCATCCGTTAAGGAAAATCTTTGACCTGACGCCAATTCCCAAGCCTGAGAATCATTTTTAATCACTGCAACATATTGGCCACCCGAAACTGTTGACCCTAAATCAAAATGTCCATGTGTATGTCCGCCACCTGATCCCACGGAAAAAAATATTGTATCAGTCGTGCTAATTGTGTCACCAGGATTAGCGTGTCTAGTCTCTTTAACTGGTCTACAAATTTTACCTTTTGCTATTTTTTGTTCCGGTTTTGTATTTATTTGAGCAACACAATATATTTTTCCATTTTTAGCTTGTTTCTTTTCATATCCTGCTTTGCATTTACCAGCTTTTCCAGGATCTTGTTGCATATTATTATTTTCTGAACTATTTTCCAGCACTTTTATAATATATGTTTTTTTCCCAGCAAAATGATTTACTCCGTTTTTCTCAACTTGTGCTGATAAAGTAAATTTATATATACCTGCTTTAGTGAAAGTCCACGATACATGTGTATGCGTTGGAAAAGGCTGAATTATTTTTGCACCTTTTGTTATTTTAGTATTATTTGTATCCAAAACTGGTATCACTGGTTTATCGACTGTAGATTTATAGATATGTATATCACCATCACCTTGAACATTATCAAAAGTGAAAATAGTTTTTCCATATCCATGATGTTTTATATCTAAAGTATCCCATCCTGGCCAAAGCGCATTTTTATCATTACCTGATTGAGGAAGATAATATCCTTTTGGTGTACCAGGAAATCCCTTAGGTATACTTGTATACGTTTTTGAACTTATTTCAACTACGGTATTATTAGGATCACGCACTACACTTTTTCCAGTTAAATCCTCTTTTAATAATAATTTTGGAACACCATCTTTAATGGCTACATAGAATAAATCTAGATGATTGCTATTTTCAGTTGCTCTTAGGGTAATTTTTTGATCTGTTGCTTCTGCAAAATTAATTTCAAAAATTGATATCAATATTACAAATATTGCAACAAATACTTTATAGCATACTTTTCTTCTATAAATATTTTTATGCAAAATATAACCCTAACTCCCCTTACTGAAATTCATTATCATTAAGATAATACTTATTGAGAATCATTTTCGCAATACTTTATGAAAAAAAAGCAAAATATTTTATTTATAAAAAACAATATATGAACATATAATTGTAAAATATGCGAAAAGGAGAACATATGAAAAGCGAACAAACTCAAATCGACAAATTATGCGAACAATATGTAAACAATTTAGCAAAAGACAACCCAATAGATGCAACATCAGCGGGAATAAAAGGCTACGATCATCTATGGCCTGATTACAGTCCTGAAGGTTTAGCAAAAACAAATGAAATACACAACCAAATGCTTAAAAAAGCACAATCTGCTCCAATTGAAAACCACACAGATAAAGTAACATTAAAAGCGCTATCTGAAAGAATTAACTTATACAAAAAACTATACGAAACTGGACAATATCATTCTAATTTGAACAATATAGAATCACCAATTCAAAGTATAAGAGATATTTTCGATTTACAAGCACAAAGCACAAATGAAGATTTTCAAAATATTATCACACGTCTTGAAACTATACAAAATCCTTTACAAGGATACATTCAAAGCTTAACGCTTGCGAAAAATGAAAACCACATAAGTGCTGTTCGTCAAATAAAAGCAGCATGTAATCAACTTGAAGAATTAACTTCAGATAACTCTCCCCTACACACTTTAGAAAAAGCTTACAATACTATACCAGAAAATAATGAAACATTATCATCACGTTTAAAAGAAGCAATTCGTAACGCTAAAAAAGCATTCAAAAATGTACATAATTTTATGATCGAACAACTACTACCATTTGCTCCACATGATGACGCATTTGGCAGACAAAGATATGAATTATTTTCTCAATATTTTGTTGGAGCAAAAATAGACTTAGATGAAACATATGATTGGGGACTCGAAGAATTAAATAAAATAGATTTACAACAAAAAGAAATAATAAAACAACTTTATGGTGAAAATATTACACTATTAGAAGCAATACATAATCTTAATAATGACCCTAAATATATATTAAACGGAACATGTGCACTACAACACTGGATGCAACATACAGCAAATGACGCAATAGATAAATTAAAAAATACTCATTTTGAAATAGACTCACGTATACAAAATATAAAATGCGCAATTTCTCCAAGTCAATCGGGTGGCATATATTACACAGGACCTTCACAAGATTTTAAACGTCCAGGAACAATGTGGTGGTCAGTTCCAAACGGTACAGATAATTTTGTAACTTGGCAAGAAAAAACTACAGTTTACCATGAAGGCGTACCAGGACATCATTTACAAGTCGGTCAAACAATGTGTTTAAAAAATTTAAATACTTGGCGAAAATCTCACTGTTGGATTAGTGGCCATGGCGAAGGATGGGCATTATATGCAGAACAACTTATGGATGAACTAGGCTTTTTGCAAGACCTGGGAGAAAAAATGGGAATGCTAGATGCCCAACGTCTACGCGCAAGCAGAGTCGTATTAGACATTGGTGTACATTTAAAAAAACAAGCTCCATCCCAATATGACAATAAAACTTGGAACGCTGAAATAGCTTGGAAATTTTTAAAAGACAATGTCGCCATGGATGAATCATTCTTACGCTTTGAATGGGAAAGATATTTAGGACGGGCAGGACAAGCACCATCATATAAAATAGGTCAACGTTTATGGCTTGAAACTAGAAATGAATATTTAAAAAATTCTAAAGAAAAAAATAAACAAACCGCTTTGAAAAAATTCCATAAAAAAGCCTTAGATTTAGGTTCTTTAAGCTTAGATATACTAAAAGAAGAACTATCAAATTAAAAGTACATGTTTATATTTAATAAACAAATTACTTGTTAATAAATCCATTTGTAAATAAAAAGAAAGAAATAAGAATTGAAACATAAACTAATACTAGCTTCCGCTTCAAAAGCACGTCTAGGAGTTTTAAAATCTGCAGGTATAACTCCCAAAGTTTCAGTTAGCAATGTTGATGAACAAAAAATACTTTCTAATTTAACAGATGCTAATTTCGACCCTAAATTGCAAGTAGAACTTTTAGCGCTTAGTAAAGCTTTATCTATAATGAAAATAATTCATAATGAATTACTCACAAAATTTCTATCAAAAACTTCTGAAATACATACTCATAATATTTATGAAAACGAAATAGCACTAGTTGCATGCGATTCAATGCTTGAATTTGAAGGACAAATGCTTGGTAAACCTTTAGATAAACAAATCGCTGAAACTAGAGCCAAAAAAATGCGCGGAAAAACAACAATTTTACACACAGGGCATGTGTTGATAAAAATTGATCCTAATAAAATAATCAATAATTGTGATTATGATTCTTTTACAATACCTAATATTGCAACAATAAATGATTTAAATATTTTTGCAAAAAATCTCCCTTTCCCAATCGCTATGAATTGCACAAGCACAAAAGTTACATTTGCAAACACAAGTGACAAGCAAATAAAAGCATACGTACAAACTGAAGAACCACTATATGTTGCAGGAGGTTTCACAATAGACGGTTACGGCAGTGCTTTTATAGAAAGCATTGAAGGAGATTATAATAATGTAATAGGTATAAGCCCCAACATTATACGCAAACTATGCAATGAAATAAACATAGAATATACTGAGCTTTGGGACAAATAAACACAAATATATTACATCTAGAATTGAATTTAAAATAAAATTCAAAAAATACACAATAATAATAATTTACTACTTACTGAGTGCAGTTATGTATTAATAAAAATTAAATATTATTACACTACTTGCTACACAAATACGCTACAAGTTTTACTGCACTCAAAATAACGTTAAATATATCAACTAAAAGCAATAATATTATTGCACATAGTAAATAAATAATTTCATTTTATCCAATCTTGATTTTGAGGAGGCAACGCTTCAATCATCTCATCATCAAAATCATAAGGGCCCACAGCTGATGCTCCACCAGGAGATCCAATTTCTTTAAAGAAATCAGCATTAGCACGATAATAATCAGCCCATTCTTCAGGCAAATCATCTTCATAAAATATTGCTTCAGTAGGGCATACAGGCTCACAAGCACCACAATCAACACATTCTTCAGGGTGAATATAAAGCGTTCTTTCTCCCTCATATATGCAATCAACAGGGCACTCATCAACACATGCACGATCTTTCACATCAACACACGGTTGAGCTATAACATATGTCATCTACTTTCCTTTTCAAATCTAAATTGTTAATATTTTATGTATGAATAGTGTAAACCTAAATCAGATAAAATCAAATACCAATTTACCATGGATGGAATGGAATATCGGCGATCGCGTTGTTATAAGACGCAGAGAAAAAGACGGATTTTACGACTCTATAGGATATTTACTTGAAAAAACTGTTGACTTTTTAACGCTTGAAACACGTAAAGGCACAGTTACTATTCCTGCAAATAAAATGGTTTACGGAAAAAAAGTTCCTCCACCACCTTGTTTATGAGTAACATTTAAAAATTGCTAGTGAATTTTTGTTTACATATCACAAACAAAACAAAAACACTTTTATTTCAATTTTATCCTTTTTCATTGCCCATCAGGTGCAATTTGTGTCTCATCCCTACTAGTATCTGATTTATTTTCAGGTATTTTCATATCTTTAGTGCATCTTACAATATCAGATGGTTTATATCTTGCTACATAAGAATATTTATCATGCTCTTTGCCATTAATAAACCTTGTGCGCCAAACTTGTACTGAAAAACCATTTGCACCAACACCATTACCAACGCAATTGGGATTTGAAACACTGCGTACAGTATATGGTATTGTATTATAACGCTGGCCTGTAGTTGTTTTTACATCATAATATTTAGTTGACCATAATTTCACATGTAAATTCCAACCTTCAACATATGCTTGTATAACTACTCCATAAGGAGTGTCATTTTTAAACTTTAAATCAATACTGTCTTCCCAATATGCAGCATCTCTGCCAAGAGGATAATCATCAAAATACTCAGTATGAGGTGTGTGCTCAACGTCTTTCATTCCACTCAAAAATGCCGCATTGAAAAGTGTAGTTGATAACTGGCACAACCCTCCACCATAACTTTTACCATATGATGCTCCTACAATTGCAAGACCCGGCACATACCCATTTTGTGGCGTAACAGGTGAAATATATTTATTATATGAAAAAGTTTCATTAGGTTTTAGTAACACATTGTTTATTTTTTTAGCTCCAACAATTAAATTAGTTCTTTTTGCAACACCTTTGATCGGTATCATATATGATCCGACTACTTCTTTTACTCCTAATTTTTCCGCATCTTGTGTATTAAACTTTGGTTTTATATCTACAATAGGCAAAGTGATATTTCTATCATTTTTTTTAGAAGCATTTTCAATAATTTTCTTGCTTAATTCATTATGATCTATATTTCTACCAATAACCGAATTCAATATTTTTGGAGCATTGTTTTCAATAATTATTTGCGCATCTTTTTCTTGCACTATTTTACTTATGAAATATTTCTTAACATTATCCAAAACAAATTGACCGTCTATTGTCAAACGTAATTTTTTATTATCAGGCACAAATTTTGCAGATTTAGCTAAAGTTTGCACAGGAATTTTAGCTACATCATTTTCAACTTTTAAAGTCATAGATTTATTAACCAATGGTTTAGCTATTTTTTCTACAACATTTTTGGCTTTTTTATCATTTATATCAGGATCTACAAATATTGGTTTTAAAATAATTTTGTTTTCTAAAAACCATTTTTTAGATATTTTTTTCAATAAATCATTTACACTAAATGTATCTCCTTTTTTAGAAGGTATAATTTTAGGCGTAGTATCCTCGTATACAACTTGAGCATTTACTGCAGGTATTCCAAGTTCTTCTTGCAATTTCTTTAAATATTTATTGTAATTTTTATAATTTCTTTTTATGTAAATTCTAGCGTCAGGATTACCATTGATTCGTTGTGAAATAACATTAGGATTTAAAGAAAAACTGGTTAATTTTTTTATAGTTTTTTCATAGTCAGGCACAATAGATAAATTAGCTGGCACTACATTAGTTTCTTTATCTTTAACTTTAAAAATTACAGATTTTTTAGACTGTTCAGTAAGCTTTTCTTTTAACATTTTATTAGCTTGAGTATAATCTTTACCAGATAAATTCACACCAGCAATTTTTGTGCCATCAGAAATAGTATTAGAATATGAATACGCGACAATAATATAAACGAATACTATAAATACTACTACAATAAGTGGAATAAAAATATATAATTTTTTTGTATTTTTCATCATATACTTTCTTTATAAATAACTTATTTTTGCATATAAGTTTATTTTCTTTCTTCTCGCCTGTTTTTTGCGGCAACTTTGAATCTATCTTGTGCTTGCAAAATAACTTTTCGTATTCTAATTGCTTCAGGAGTTACCTCTACACACTCGTCATTTGCAGCTAATTCTAAAGATTCTTCAAGTGTTAGCTTTCTAGGCGGAACTAAATTTTCAAAAGTATCAGCTGATGCTGCACGCATATTTGTTTGCTTTTTTTCGCGAGTAATATTTATATCCATATCTTCACCGCGAGGATTTTCGCCTACAACTTGACCTTCGTACACTTGAGATCCTACTTCAACTATAAAAGAACCCCTATCTTGTAAGTTTATCATTGCATAAGGTGTTGCTTGTCCTGCCCTATCAGCAACTAGAGAACCAGTTGAACGATCCTGTATAGCTCCGCACCATGGCTGATATCCACAAGCGATAGAAGAAGCTATACCTGTACCACGTGTTTCTGTGAGAAATTTTGTTCTAAAACCTATTAAACCACGTGCAGGCACAATAAACTCAAGCCTAATCCAACCAGTACCATGATTTGACATACTTTCCATGCGCCCTTTTCTAAGAGCCATAAGTTGTGTTACAACTCCTAAGTGCTCTTCTGGAATATCAATAGTCATATGCTCCATAGGCTCACATTTTTGTCCATCAATCTGTTTTGTAACAACTTGAGGTTTTCCAACTGTAAGTTCAAAACCTTCACGACGCATTTGTTCTACTAATATAGCTAAAGCTAATTCCCCACGTCCTTGAACTTCCCAAGCATCAGGCCTATCAGTAGGTAAAACTTTTAAAGACACGTTACCAATTAACTCTCGATCAAGTCTATCTTTTACTTGTCGAGCGGTAACTTTAGCATTTTTACATTGTCCTGCAAGCGGTGACGTATTTATTCCTATAGTCATAGATATTGCTGGATCATCAACTTTAATCAAAGGCAAAGGTCGAGGATCTTGTACATCAACCAAAGATTCACCGATAGTAATATCATCTATTCCAGCAACTGCAACAATATCACCAGCACTAGCTTGTTGTGTAGGAACTCTATCCAAAGCTTTTGTTATTAGCAATTCAGATACTTTTACATTTTGAATAGTATTATCATGTTTAGCCCAAGCTACTGTCTGTCCTTTTTTGAGTACACCATTATGTATACGTAATAATGCTAATCGTCCCAAAAATGGTGAAGCATCCAAGTTTGTTACATGAGCTTGTAATGGAGCTGTTTCATCATATGTAGGACCAGGAATATGAGTAATAATAGTGTCAAACAATGCTTCTAAATCACCATCAGGTAACTGACCATCCGCAGGCCTGTTCATAGATGCTTTACCAGCTTTAGCACTTGCATACACAACTGGAACATCTAATAATGAATCAATATCTAATTCATGTCCTTCATCAACTAAATCTTGCGCTAACGATAACAAAAGGTCAGTTGTTTCTTCTACCACTTCAGCTATTCTACTATCAGGGCGATCAACTTTATTTACAACTACAACCACAGGTAAATTAGCAAGCAATGCTTTACGAAGAACAAAACGAGTTTGTGGCAATGGACCTTCTGAAGCATCAACCAATAAGACTACTCCATCAACCATCGATAGCCCACGTTCCACTTCACCACCGAAATCAGCGTGTCCAGGTGTGTCTATAACATTTATTATAACTTTTTCAAGATTATTTCTCTGCGCAGATTCTCCAGAATATTCTATAGCAGTGTTTTTAGCCAAGATCGTAATTCCTTTTTCACGTTCAAGGTCTCCACTGTCCATGACTCTCTCACCAGTTGATTCAACTGTGTCTCGCTCAGAAAACGCGCCCGATTGCCAAAGCATTGCGTCAACTAGTGTCGTTTTACCGTGGTCAACATGAGCCACAATAGCCACATTTCTAATATCCTGACGAATTGCCATTGAGATACTTCCCCCTATTTTTATATCGTTACCTACAATAGAGTACACTCTTTTGCATAAACTTGCACTGATAATTAGCTTTATTATTATGTTACTTGTATATTTGAGAAAATTTTATATTGTAAATAGTAAATTATATTTATATGAATAATATTTTTATTTAAACAACAAGTATCGTTAAATGAAATAAAGTTGGAAAGAAAACTTTTTCTCTTTCCAACTTTACATATAAAATTATCCTTTTACTGAACCAGCCATTAGACCACCAACGAAATATTTTCCTAATATAATATACACAATCAATGTAGGTAATGAAGCAAGCAAAGCTCCAGACATAGAAGCACCATAATTAGCTAAAATCGAGCCATTAGCCAAATTATTTAAAGCTAATGTAACAGGTCCGTTAACAGGTGTTGAGAAGAACAATGCGAATAGGAAATCATTCCACGCTGATGTAAATTGCCAAATTATTACAACTACAAATGATGGAATAGATATAGGCAAAACTATTGACCAATAAGTTCTAAGCATACCTGCACCATCAACTTTTGCAGCTTCTATTAATTCCATAGGAACAGATTCATAATAATTCCTAAAAATCAATGTAGTTATAGGAATACCATATACAACGTGAATTATGATCAAAGTTGGTATACCTGTTGGTAAATTCATGGCTAATACTAATTTTAATAGTGGAACCATTACTGCTTGATATGGAATAAACATACCAAATAACAATAATGTAAATACTAAATTAGCGTATGGAAAACGCCATCTAGATAGTACAAAACCATTTATTGAGCCTAATAATGATGACAGTAAAGCAGCTGGCACGACCATTTGTATTGAACGCAAAATCGGACCAGAAAGTTGCTGCCACGCTAAAGCCCAATTTTCAAAAGTCCATGTTGTTGGGAAAAACCACGCTTGCAAAGGATTTGCTTCGGAACCGTTTTTAAATGACGTAATAACTAAAACATATACTGGTATAAAAATTAATACGACTGAAAGCAATAATAGTACGTATCTTACAGTGCGTCCGGCACTAAATCTTTTATCATTACTGTACATAGTAGTCACGGCTATCTCCTTCTTCCACGTGCATCATGTACTAGATAAGGAATAACTAGCACAGCAACAATAATAAGTAGAATTGCACCAACTGTAGCAGAATTAGCATAATCATATGTTGTTTTGAAAACATACATATCAATAGCTGGAACTTTAGTTGAATACACTGATTGGTTAGCAACAGACATTATAAGATCAAATGATTTTAAAGACATGTGACCAATGATAATTATTGCTGATAACGCTATAGGTGAAAGTTGTGGGAAAACTATGGAACGATAAAGTTGCCATTCTGTAGCACCATCAACTCTAGCAGCTTCGCGTAATTCGTCAGGTATACCTCTAAAACCAGCCAAAAATAATGCCATAACATATCCAGACAACTGCCATATTGCTGGTAATGTTATTGCGATGATACCAAATTTTACATCTGACCACCATGGATTTTGCAAAAAGCTCAAACCAAGCATTTGAAACAAACGATTCAAACCTGTTGCAGTTTCACCTTCTATAGGTGATAAAAGCCATTTCCATACAACACCTGAAGCTACAAAAGAAATAGCCATTGGAAATAAAAATATGGATCGAAATATTCCTTCACCTTTTATTGGTTTATCTAAAAGCCATGCCCAGACAAATCCAATTAGCAATGTTCCAACTAAGAACACTAAAGTGAAAATTATCAAATTATATAGGGAATACCTGAAATCTTCTGAAGCTAATAATGCGAAATAGTTACTTGCTCCCACGTAAGAAGACGGTTGTTTCCCAGAAGATATAGCGGCAGTATGCGCATCCGTAATGGACGTTTGAAAATTAACTATGATTAATCCATACACAAAAATGCCAATTAAAATAATTGATGGGAGGATTAATAAGAATGGAGGTAACCATTTCTTTATGTTTCTCATATATTCCCCTGTAATTCCAATATTATAAATAAAATTGAGGCACAGCAATAATTCCTGCGCCTCAATAAAGTTATTCAGAAATTATTTCTTTATAGACTTTGTTGCTTTCACTAGATCTTTTTGTAATCCTGCAACATCTTTGCCTTGTCCTTGTGTGAACTTGACAACAGCATCATTTATTGCAGATGAAACAGATAGTGAAACAGCAGCACCATGTGCTATGGAAGAAACAATCTTATTAGTCTTAAAATCTTCCATTGCTTGTTTCTGATAGTCACCAAACTGTGACATATCAACATCTGTACGAGCAGGAATAGATCCTTTAGCTTTGTTAAAGCTTTCTTGACCTTCAGGAGAAGCGATTACATCTAACCAAGCTTTTGCACCTTTAACATTTTTGGCGCCCTTTGGAAGAGTGAAAGAATCAGCTAAGAAAGCAAATATTCCTTGGTTACCCGGTACAGGTGCCCAGTTCCAGTCAGTGCCCATTTTCTTTTTAGCAGCATCAAATGAAGCAACTGCCCAGTCACCCATAATATTATAAGCAGCTTTACCTTTAGTTACAAAGTTCAATGCTGGTTCCCAGTCAGCAGAAGAATCAATTTGTGATAGTTTCACAATCTTTTGGAAATGTTCCAAAGCTTTAGTTACTTCAGGTCCACTCCAATCAGTCTTACCATCAAATAGGCCATTGTAACCATCAGCACCTAAGTCAGCAATTAGCACTGATTCCAATACTTCTGTCTGTGTCCAGTTCATACCCATTGTCAAAGGCACTTTTCCTGCTGCTTTAATTTTTTCCATGTCAGCAATCCAAGCATCCATTGTTGTTGGGATGTTATTAGGATCAAGTCCTGCTTCTTTCAAAACGTTTGGATTGTACCATAATACGTTTGCGCGGTGAATATTAGATGGAACAGAGTAAATTTTTCCGTTCACTGTCAAACGGTCTATAAGAGTCTGTGGGAATACTTCACGTAATTTAAGTTCATCATATAATGACGATACATCTTCAATTTGACCAGCATTGATATAATCTGTCAATTCAGCACCAGCATGTGCTTGGAATGTATCTGGTGGATTACCTGCATCAAGATCTGCTTGTAATTTTTGTTTTGCCTGTGATCCACCGCCACCTGCAACAGCAGCGTTTACAAACTTAAAGTTTGGTTGTTTTTCTTTAAAAATCTTTTGTAATGCTTCAAAACCGATCTTCTCAGATCCCTGAGCCCACCAGCTAACCACTTGAACATCTTTACCATCATTTGATGCTTCTTTTTGAGTACCAGATGATGAACATCCTACTAGAGCCAAGCTCAAAGCTACAGCACTTACTACAATTGCACTACGGCGCATTATATCTCCTGAACATCTTTGTTCAAGATGCATTTCTGCATCTCGTTTCTTTATCATCCAATAAAGCCATCAACATGCATAACAACTTTGTCAGCTATTAATGACACATATTCTTATTGTACTTGAAAAACTTTAAAAATCTACTTTTATAACGAAACATAAAATATTTTATAATTTTTTATGAATACATTAACGGTATATCTGATAAATAAAAAGATAAAAATGCAAATACTATTATCAAAAACCCTAGAATAAATAAAAATATACAATCAAATAGTCTGCTTCTTGCTTTTATTAAAAAATATTTTTTCATCTTCAATATGTATATTCCGAGAAAAATACAAAATATACCAAGTAAAATAACACTAGTGAAAACATGATGCGTAAAAGCTAACAATAATACTAATAATACAAGAATGATTATGGCAATAAGAGTAATATTATTTTTAATATTTATATTATATTTTTCTTTCATGTTTCCTCCTACTAGTAATGACTGTATTGCGCGCATTTATTATATAAGTAAATTTATTCACGATTTTTATCATTTTCATCTATTTCAGACTCTAAATCAGAAGTCACATCATCTTGTAATTCAGTAACTATATTTGAATTATCCGCTAATTCATTTTCAGCACAACTTTCATAGTCAATGTTAGACTCATCATTTATTTTTACATTAGATTTATGACTAGTTTTGTTATCTATTTTATTTTCAGCATTAGAATTTTCACTATTCGATACAGAAACATCTATATCCGTTTCACTATTGAGTTCATTTGCAGAATTATCAATAAGTATTTCTTTTGTTGCATTTTGATTATCTATATTAGAAATATTTTCTTGATTATCAGAACATTCATTTTCTTGATCTGTTAGTGTAACTATTTCATTTTTATTTTCAGCATTAGAATTTTCACTAATTTCAGATATCTTATCTTTACTTTTTTTAAGATTTTTAAAATAGTTCTTTGTTCTAGTAAAAATTGATTTTACATATATCAATCTAAGTATTAATAAAATCAAAAGTTGAGCAAGTATTATTTGCAAATCTATAAATAGAGCTGATATAAAAATTTTAGGACCAAAAATAGCAAGGTTCGTTTTACTTATACTTCCGGTTGTAATATACGAAGATATAGTAAATACTACAAGTAAAAAAACAAATTGATAACATTGCATTTTTGCAATTTCAATCGCAGTCCGCTCTTTAAAATTTTTATTACGATAATACAAAATTATTATTGTGATTATTGACAATATTGGAAGTAAAAAATAAGATACATTACCAATATTGACTGGTTTTATAATTGAAAAAATTGGTATATTAGGTAGCAATATTTGAGGATTGTTGCCAGTGGAAAATAACGCGTCATAATTGCCCATGTATATATATCCACCTGAATAATACACAAAATTCCAAATCATTATAGTTGGAATATAACCTATTTGTATTAATAAAAGAAAAGCAAATCCTATTGGATCAGTATGTAAGGAACGCGTAATTTTAATAAAATCTACAATACTATATATAGAGCATGCTAGAAAAACTATTATTGAAAATGCACATATCACTTGAATATTTCTTTTTACCAAATAATTAGCATTTTCTAGCCAAAATAATTTTTTACATGAAAATTGATATAGAAATAAATTGAAATAAGTATTTTTATCATTTCCACTATCATCATATTTTTGAAAACCAAAACTAAAAATTTCTTTTTTAACAAGTACAAATAACACAGCTATAGAAGATATAACAACTGTAGAAATAATTATGCTAAATAAACTAACACCAGATGGTAATATCAAAATCAAACTAGCTGATGTAATTACAAAACCGAGGATAAGGCCTAAACTAGCCTTAGAATTATCAAATTTTACACGTACTCCCACTAAATATAAAATCATTATTATGAAAAATGTATATGTGAGAGGAATTAAAGTAAAATTCCCAAAATTGAATTTAATCGGTATTCCCAAAATAAGTGACCAAAAATCAGTTCCGATTATAATAGCATCATACCAAGTTGTCTCATTTAGTGCTGGATTATCTGTAGAAGCAAAATAAGCTAGTAAAGTAAAAATAATAGGTATTATCCATGTGCATAGTGAAACAAATATACCTGCAGTAACTGTTCCTGCCCACCCCTTAGGCATACTTATAAGTATTTCCGAAGTATTATCTTTTTTTATAATTCGAGTAATAGTTTTATCCGCATCATTATTTTTAATTTTGCGTGAAAAAAAAAGCTTTTTCTTATTTTTCATCTATTCCCCAAATTTGACTATTTTATTTATTTCTTTTGCGTATTAATATTACACTAATAATTAGTGCATAAGTTGTTTAATGTAATATACCTGTGAAATTTATTTATTTTGTTTAGAGATAATTGATTAAAAATAAAAGTTATCCACATTTTTGAATATTATATTTTTTTATAATAATAGAATATGTTTTATTGTAAATATGAAAAATATTAAAAATAAAAATATAACTAAAGTTGGCATAATTATAGGTCCACAAATTTATGTCAACTCAAAAAAATCTATTTTTAAAAATGTTGTTAAAGAAAAAAATTTTGTTGACACATTATATACTCACGATATAAAAAATATACAAAATTATCCTCACAAAGATAAGATATTACAAGGTAATACTTATGATAGAGCACGTTTTATAAAAACAAGCATTCCTAGAAAAACTATAGTTACTACTCAAAGCGCTGCATGGATATATACAAATAGATTTCCCAAAATACCAATAACTGTAGAAAATAAGGATGTTTTATATACCGACGGTGTTGTACATATAAGAGGGCATGTTATTTTTTCTGAAGACATAATGAAAATAAAAGGAATGAAAATTACAAGTCCGGAAAAAACCCTAATAGATTTGATAAGATACAGTGGCAGATTCCCAATTGAACAATTATTCTTATTCAAAAAATTAAAAGGTAAATACAAAATTAACAAAATAAAACTTAAAGAATGTATTACTCGTATAGAAAGCGTAGAAAATATGAAAAGAACTGAAGAATTATTAAAAAAGCATGGTTTCATTTAATTATTTCTTATGAATAATACTACTGTAATTAATAACTAAAACTTAGTTTATGGGATTGTGAAAAAAGTGTGGGTGGTTGTGGTTGGGATAGTAAAAAATAATCCTAACCCCAC